>NZ_CP102388.1 GCF_024628865.1 Sphingopyxis sp. DBS4 | reverse complement strand
CAAACAATCTAGCCCGATGCCACGCGCCGCCCCTGTCCGGGCAGGCGAGGGCTGCTTGCCGTTGTAATAAAATTACTGCTCAATCTGGCCCTAGTTGCGCGTGCAATTTCCCTATTGTTGAGTCATCGTCCTCCCTACAGCGACCGAAAGGAGGACTAGGCTATGGTTGATTCTTCCAATATCTATCGAGAGCAACAGAAAGCGGTTGCCCTAGAGTTCATGGAAAAAGCTCTTGCGATACTCGTTGAGGTCGATGATTCAGCCGCAGATTGTTATCTGCAACAATCAATAGATACGTGCATGGCGTCACCGCGCATGACATTTCCCGAAGATGAATTTTGGGATTGTGTTGATGAATTGCCACATTTGACCGATCGCGTCTTGTTCCTGCATCGGCAGAACGGGCTTTCGATCGAGCAAATCGCCAAACGACTAGGCATCGAGCAGAAAGAGGCGGCCGAACGGCTTTCCGTGGGGCTTGCCCTTGTTCGCGGCTCATTCAGCCTGATGGAGCATTAATCGCCGGAATCGGGTGAGGAAGCATCTTGCCGAGCGTGGCGACCAATTCACCGGGCATGTAGGGCTTGGCGATATAGGCAGCGCCGTTCGGCAATTCGCCAGCACCTGGTCGCACGCGGCCAGAGGTAACGAGGACCGGCATGGACGGCCATCGGTCGCGGACGGCAGCGGCCAAGGCAAGGCCGGTCATCCCTCCGGGCATTTCAATATCGGTGAACACCGCGCCAATGTCATCGCGGCCGTCAAGGATCGCCAGAGCGTCCGCCGCCTCGCACGCCTCAAAGACGCGATAGCCCGCGTCCATAAGAATGTCGGCCGCCATCGTCCTCACTAGGGGTTCATCCTCCACAACCAGCACGGCCGCGCTGCCCGATCCTAATCCCATTTTCCCGGCTCCCCGTCCTTTTCGGCCTTCTCCTGTGCCGCATCACGCAACATTCCCCGCACCATTGCCGGATCGGAGAGCTTCGCGCCGGGGAATACGTCTTCATCTGGCGTCCCCTCGCTCATGCGGCCTGCGCGCCTCCCTTGGGTGCGATTATCACTTGGTTTCGGCCGCCCTGTTTGCGGCGTAAAGGGCTTCATCGGCCGCTTTGAGGGCCGCCCTTGGATCAGGAAAATCAAACACGTCCGCAATACCAGCGGAGAATGTAATTTGGCCCAATGGTTCATCCGTCTTGCGGTTCGCAAGCGACGTTCGGCCATTTGTTCGCGCAAGCCGTCAAGTTTCTTATGCGCTTCGGACAGGCTGACGCCTCGGAACAGCATAACAAACTCCTCTCCACCGTGGCGCGCTACATGGCAATTATCGTCCGAAATCGTAGCAAGCATTTCCGCGATAAGTCGAATGACCGATCGCCTGCATCATGGCCGTGCGTATCATTGATGCGCTTAAAATGGTCTATATCGCAGAAAGCTACGGTCAGCGGGTCAAAGCTCGCTCTGGCGTCACGATATTCCCGCTCTAGGACCGTCTCGAAAGCCGGCGATTGGGAAGGCCGGTCATGTGGTCAATCTCCGCCTCGCGCCGCGCCTGTTCCAGACTACGGCGGAGCGCCTTGGCCTCCTCCTCGCTGCGCCGCATGTCGGTTTCCAGCTTGCGGGTTCGCTCAAGCATCGCCTTCGCCAAATCGGCTAGGCTGGAAAGGATTTGCCCCGTTCCCTGAACCTGATCCAGCTCGGCCACATGCTGTTCCAGCTCGTCGGTATAATCGGCCGTCGCGCTGCGCGTGGCGTTGGCGTTCTTCGAGAAACTTTCAAGCGTCGTTTCCAACCTCGCCATGAGGTGCTGGATGCCATCGTGCTTGTCGATCGTCTCGTCTGCCGCCGTGATTTCGTCCAGCCATTCCTGTGTCACGGCTAGGCCAGCGGTCACATGCTGGGCGATCTTGCGCGCAAGGGCGGGATTGGACCCGGAAAAGGCCCCGTGCGCGGTGAGAAGATTATTGGGCGTCACGTCCAGCTCATAGGTGAGCAGGAAGGCCGCAATTTCATCGAGCAGATGGCGCGCGCCTGCTGGAAGACATTGCCAGCGCCGTTTGCGAACGCTGCTTCCCGTCCGCGCTGCGCCCCCCGCGCGCGCCGCGAAAGCCAAGCCATTCCAGTATCGAGCCGGATGAATTTTCCGAATTGGTCACTTACCCCCCAACAAGCAAAACCGATGGCAGCGACCTCGCGCCATTTCCAAAACTGTGCTGTCGGGAGTAGGCCGGAAAGCCAGCGGCACGCCCCCATTTTGGAGGCGTGCCCGCTTGGAACCGGGTGTTGGAAACCTGATAATCGTCAGGCGCGAACGCCTTTAAAGCCGGGTGGCTTCTGGACATGCGCGTCCGCCACCCGGTCGTTAAGCTCGACCGGCTCGATTATCAGAGGGTTTCCACGCCCCCGCCCACGTCTCCGTAGGTAGTGCGTGGATAGGCCAAAAGTGCCTAGAAAAGCAATGAATCGTTACGCTAGAGGGACAGGCCGCGCGCTATCGGTCAGCGTCGGCGGGCGTCGTGGCCAGCCCGTCCCTCGTAAGCGTCATATCCTCAATGACGCGGAGAATTTCCGAACCGCGCATATGGCACATGCGCCAGCGTGCCCCGGCGTTGCACCTTCCGCGCGATCGGAAGCAACAATGCCGTCGAACATCGCGCACGCCTCGTCCAGCGTGGCAGTTTCGCCTATCAGGTGCCAACAGCCTTTCATTTGGCCCGCCATGCGGAAGTCCACCGAAAAGCGGTCGCCTTCCCGATAATCGTCATACGCCATTTTCTTCGCCCCCGATCCGCTGCCTGCGGCCTCGTCCGCTGCACGTAGCGCCTCATAGAGCGGCGTCTTGCCGATCTTGAGCGCGGCGGCGGCCTGCCGCACCGTCAACCCCTTATCCATCATGTCGCGCGCGCGTTTCAGGACTCCCGGCGTGACAACCGACCTACGGCCGCCCTTTCGCCCGCGCGCGGCGGCGACCTCCAATCCGGCCTTTGTCCGCTCGCGGATCAGCGACCGCTCAAAGTCGGCCAACGCCGCGAATATATGGAAGATCAACGCGCCGCTGGGCGTCGTCGTGTCCATCCCGGCATCTGTCAGCGATCGGAAGCCTATGCCCCGATCACGCAGATTTTCGACAAGGGGTGACTACACGAAAGTGACGCATCCGCACGCTAAGCGCGAACGTATGGTGAACGTTACGCGGCGAGCAACGAACTGATGGCGCGCAGTGGCCGCAGGACATCCGGATCGGGCCGATCTTCAACATTCCAGCTATAGTCGCCGGTGAGCGAGATATGTTCCCAGCCCAATGGCGCGACGTGACGTGCGATTTCGTCGGGCGTGCCGATATCAGCCAGCGCCACTTCGAGATAGCGGGTGTTCCACAGGATGATGGCGGCGACGAGCAGGTTGAGGCCGGAGGCGCGATAGGTCTGGTTCTCGAACCGCCGATCACGCAATTCGCCGAGCTGGTTGAAGAAGAGCGCGCGTGCGAGCGCGTTGCGGGCCTCGCCCTTGTTGAGGCCCGCCTGGGTACGCCGGCGCAGATCAATGTCGCGCAGCCAGTCGAGCATGAAGATCGAGCGTTCGAGGCGGCCCAGCTCGCGCATCGCGAGGGCCAGTCCGTTCTGTCGCGGATAGGCGGACAGGCGGCGAAGCATCGCCGAAGCGGTGGCGGTGCCGGTGCGTATCGATGTGGCGAACCGCAGCAGTTCATCCCAATGCGCCGCGACATGACCCAATGCGATCGGTTCGGCCGTCATGCCGGCAAGCAAGGGGCCGGCTTCCTGGCCGGGAAGGAGGTGCAAACGACGCTGCTTGATGTCGCGCAGGCGCGGCGCGAAGCGGTAGCCGAAGAAGGGCATAAGGCCGAACACATGGTCCGATGCACCGCCTGTATCGGTGTAGTGCTCCTCGATTGTCAGGCCGGTCTGCTGATACAGCAAGCCATCCAGCACATAGGGAGCTTCGCCGGCGGTCGCCGCGATTACCCGGGTCGCGAAGGGGTCATATCGATCCGAGACATGGGTGTAGAAGGCAACGCCCGGTTCGTTGCCGCTGCGCGCGTTGATGTCGCCGATTGCGGCGCCACGGCCCCCGGCATGGAATTGCTGTCCGTCGCTCGACGAGGTGGTGCCGTCTCCCCACAGCGCGGCGAGCGGCATGGCGCGATGGGCGTCGATCAGCCTTCCCAGCGCTTCACCATAGGCGGCCTCGCTGATGTGCCAGTCGTGGAGATGGGCGAGCTGGCGCAGGCTTGCGCCTCGGCAGGTTTCCGCCATGCGTGTGAGGCCGAGATTGATGCCATCGGCAAGGATGACGGTGAGCAGCGCATTGCGGTCGTCGGCCTCCCGGCCCGAACGCCGATGGATGAAGCATTCGCTGAACCCGGTCCAGGCATCGACCTCAAGCAGGAGATCGGTGATCTTCACGCGCGGCAGTCGGTCATAGGCAGCGCGACGGGCAATCTCGGTGGCGGGTGGCGTTGCCGCTTTCAGCGGCGAGATGATAAGGCCGCTTTCGTCAAGCCTGACCTGGGGCAGCTCGCCCTGTCGGGCGAGGACCGTCACCTGTTCGATCGCCGTGTCGAGCCTGGCGCGCCTTTCCTCGATATGACGATCGAAGTCCGTTTCGATGGCGAGCGGCAACGGCCCCTTCTCGCGAAGCGCGTCGAAGGTGGCCGGCGGGATGAGGTAGCTATCGAAATCGCGGAACTGGCGGCTTCCCGAGACCCATATGTCTCCCGCTCGCAACCGCTCCCGTAGCTGGGACAAGGCGCATAGTTCATAGGCGGCGCGATCGACGATGCCGTCCCGCAGGACGAACGGCCGCCATGCGGAGGGCACAAAGCGCAGCGGCACGCGATCAGGCAAGCGCCGTTTGCCGGTCCGGTATAGCTCCGCGATGATGGTAAGCGCCGACAGGAGTCCCTGCACCGCACCGGCGCCGCGAAATTCGAAGGTGTTGAGAAAGGCACCGGCAAAGAGCTTCACCGTGCGATGCCGCTCGATCAATTCAGCGGTGCGATCGACGGTTTCCGGTCGCCCGAGTACTTCGGCCCGCGCGACCGCCACGGCGAAGCGCTGCCAATCCAGCGCCTCGATCTGCGCCAGAGAGTCCACACCGTTGGTGCGCGCTTCGATGAGAATGCGGCAAGACCCTGTGAGCGTCCGGAGATGGCCTTGCAACTCGCGCACCGTCTTGAGGGCTTTGTCACGGGTCCGGTTCTCGGCGCGACGCGACATGCTGCCCAACAGCTTGTCGAACATCGTCAGGGTGGCATCGGTCAGGCTTTCCTCAAGACGGATGCCCTGCGCCGCCAGCGTCGCATGGCGGCGCAGGGCATTGAGTTCGCCAAGGTGCTGGGGTGTGATCCGGCTGCCTTCGTCCGCCAGCCTGTCAAAAGTCAAAGCCGGGATCATGTCGGCACGGGCGCGATCGAGATCCAGCGCGCGGATATGAGTGAGCCGTTCGATCAGGCGTAGGATGTTGCGCGCTGCCGGCGACTGTGGTGCATTGCGCAGCCAGGATAGCCATGTCGCGGCTTGCCCTGTTCGTCGGGCCAGCAGATCGTCCAGCCCCTGCAGCGTATCGGGCCGCAGGCCGTTCGTGAGCACTTCATAGGTAAGCTGTTCGGCCTGCTGGCGAGCACGCCGGAGTACCGCTTCGAGAACCGATGAAGAAGGCAGGAGGATCTGCCGGCGCCGAAGTTCGTCAACGATGACCCCCGCCATCTGGCCGGGGTGGACGATGGTCTGTGCGATCGGGATCGAGAATGCGACAACTTCGTGGAAAGCCTTGCGGTCGAAAATCCTGAACCCGTGCGATCGTCGGATTTCAACGAGATGTTCGCGACGGGTCTGGTCCCGATGGGCATAGTCCGCGAAGGCTTCGGGCGCGACGCCGAGTTGCTGCGCCACATAGGCGAGCACAGGAGCGGGCGGGACTTCACCCGCTTCCAGCGCACGGCCAGGCCATCTCATATAGAGTAGGAGCATCGCGTAGCCGAGCCGGGTGGCATCGCCGCGACGGCGGCCGACAATTTCCAGGTCGTCACCGGTCAGCGTATAGTGCCGCGCAATCTCGCGCTCATCGAGCGGCGCGCCATAATGCCCTGCCCAGATTTCCGCGCTCACCAGTCGCCGTCTCGCCAAGCACTATCTCCTTCCGCGTCCTTGTCCGTCAGACGGTCCTCTGGCGGCCAGCAGGAATATGTCCGTTAACTCTGGACCTATAACGGCGATTCGGACAAGATCAGATAATGATGGGAAAACGGACAGGATTGGGCTGCATGTGGCGTTGATCGGCTATGCGCGCGTCTCGACGGCAGACCAGAAGCTCTCACTCCAGCTCGACGCGCTGAACGCGGCCGGGTGCGACCGGATATTCGACGATCACGCATCTGGTGCAAAAGCCGATCGGCCCGGCCTGGCCGAGGCGCTCGCCTATCTGCGCAGCGGCGACACGCTGGTGGTTTGGAAACTCGACCGTCTTGGGCGCTCGATGAGCCATCTGATTGAGAAGGTCGGCGAGCTAGCGACGCGAGGTATCGGGTT
This sequence comes from Sphingopyxis sp. DBS4, assembly GCF_024628865.1. NCBI lineage: Bacteria > Pseudomonadati > Pseudomonadota > Alphaproteobacteria > Sphingomonadales > Sphingopyxidaceae > Sphingopyxis > Sphingopyxis sp. DBS4. The sequence goes on along the minus strand of NZ_CP102388.1, from coordinate 77,651 downwards.
CCGCTCGCTCACCGAGAACATCGACACCACCACTTCGGGCGGGATGCTGGTGTTCAACATCTTCGGCTCGCTTGCCCAGTTTGAGCGCGATCTGATCCGGGAGCGCACCCATGCAGGCCTCAAGGCCGCTCGCGAGCGAGGTCGCCCCGGTGGGCGGCGGCCAGTGGTCACACCTGACAAGCTCCGCAAGGCGCGCGAACATATCGCTTCCGGCCTCACAGTTCGCGAGGCCGCCGCGCGCCTCAAGATCGGCAAAACCGCCCTCTACAAAGCCCTCGAAGCCACGGAGAAGAACACAAAGTCCCAGCGTTCCCGGTCCGTTCGCTCTTAGCGTGCAGATAAGTCACTTTCGTGCAGTCACCCCGACAAGCCCGACCAGATGGGGAAGCGAGCGGCCTAGCCGGTCGATCTTCCACACGACAAGCGTGTCTGACGGGCGAAGATAGGCCAGCGCCTCGGCCAGCCCGGCCCGCTCTGCCTTCGCACCGCCTGCAACGTCCGTGAAGATGCGGGCACAACCCGCCTTCTCTAGCGCGTCGATCTGCAAGCCCATGTCCTGTTCGGGCGTCGATACCCGCGCATAGCCGATCAACGCCCCGCCCTCGGCGCTGCGCCTATTGAGCGTTCCGGGGTCTGGCGCGCCCATCATCGCCACCCCTGCCAGCTCGCAACCGCACGGGGGCACTCACGCGCAACCCGCCCGTCCTGATCCCAACGCGCCACATAGACAGCCTGCCCGGCCTCGATCTGGCGGCATGAGAGGCTGCGCCCCTGCACATAGACCAACGCCAGCGTGCGCCCGTAGGGGTCAACCCCTACGCGCTCGATCGAAAGCGGCCCTGTCATGGTCCGCTGCAACGCCTCTTTGCTCGCCTCTGCCCGCTGCCGGTCGCAAATCGCGCCGGGCTTGGGCACCGGCCTGCACCGGCTGTTGCTCGGATCGTCGGGCGCGTCCACGCCAAGAAACCGGATACGCTCGTCCCCGCATCTGATCGTGTCGCCATCGGTCACGGAACAACCCGCCAGCGCGGCGGCGGCGATGAACACCAAGGGCATCAAGTCAGCCTCTCCAACCGATAGCCAGAGGCATGATGTTCGCTGGGGCTGGCCGTGGTGATGTAGCGATCATCCCAAGGCGCGGCCCCTGCGAGCGCCAAATCGACCGGCCCCCCGATCTGTTTGGCGATACGGCCCGCCTTCGCCCGCGCGGCGCTATGGCTCGCCATGCGCTCGGTCGTAATCGTCGGTTGCGCCGCGATCACGCCGGATTCGTCCCCGGCATAGGCATGGAACTCAAATTGCAGCATGGGAGGAAAGCTAGTCTTACCCCCGCCCGTCGCGCCGAAAACGGCCGTGTGGGCCCCTGTGCATTATTCGGCCACAGATTCACGGTAGGCGAGCTTGAGGGACGTCGGCGCCAGCTTCTCTGCCAGGGATTGCGCTACGTAAGCCGTCGCGGCCACACAAAAAGGCCGGCACAACGGCCGGCCATAGTTTTAGGAGAGGATGCCTGAAAGGCATCCTCATGCTGCACCTGCGAGCAGCCGTGCGCAATACAAATCCGCAGGCACCGTTGGTGAAGGCGGCTCCAGTGTCTATCAGGCGGCCAGCATGTCCTTCATCGTTGCGGGGTCAAGCCGTCACCGGCGCAGTTCTTCGATCCCGAGTTCCTGCCATATCCACCCGAAGTCGTACGTCGCCATCGGATCATCGATGTCAGCGTGTCTCCCACTGAGATTTTCGAGATGTTTTAGCCACGTGGCGAGTTGGTCGCGTCCGGCCTTGCTGCCGGCGCATTGTCGCGGCGTTTTGTCGCCGAGCATCGGGACAGGCTCATCGAGGAGTGTCCGGTATTGACGATCGAGCATGCCGTGGACAAGCGGGGTGGCGACCTCGACCGGGATGTCCGGTGCCGGCTCCGACACGGTTCGTCCTTCCTGACGCGCAGCCATCGCCTGTTCGATCGTCTCGATCTCGGTCAAAGGTGTTCCCACCAGGGCGCCGAGCGCCTGGGTGACGAGTGCAACGCCGCGTTCTGCACGTTCGGCCGAGGTGACGGAGAGGATCAGAGCGCGGCCCTTGAGTTCCAGATTCCCAAGCACCGGCGTGCCGTCTTCCATTGACACACCCCACGCCATCTGGCCGGTGCCTTTCTTGCCCTGTTTTGTTCTGGTGCCGAGCCAGTTCCAGAAATGTGACGTTTCCCGCTGCAGGGCGGGCACGGTATCGAGGCGGTCGCCGATGAGTGCCTGCGTCGTCCCCCGCGTGAACGGAAAACGGACACGGTGGAAAACAACCTCCTCGCCATCGGCGTTATGCAGCGTGGGGATGGCGACAGGCTCGAGCATCCTGGGCAAGATGTCGAACAGCCAGACCATCGAGATGAGCGGCGCCAGGTCGCGCAGTTGATCATCGTCGATCACTAGTTTCGCGCGCGGGCCGCGCTTGCCCTGTCCCAGGCGCAATGCCTCGAGAAGGGCGCTGGTGGCTTCCGCTGTAAAGGACAGCAGGCCGCCTGCCAGGATCCTATGCCCGCTCACCGGAATGATGCGCACGCCGATCCGATCCCACGGGCCCAGCGTCCTGGACGCGGTGCGCTCGCGGACCTGGACGGGATCACCGCCCCGGATCAGATCTCGCGCGAGGAAGCCGACGCCGGGCTCGATCGCGCTGACTTCATAGACGCTCATGACGGAGGTCTTCAGCGCGCGCATGTAGAGCTTGTTGGGGCCGGCCTCGTTCCATCCGCGGCGCTTGAGATATTCGTCCACGATGTTGCGGCCATCGGGCTCGAAGACGCGGGTCACCAGGTCCTCGAACGCGCAGCCCCACAAGGTCATGGCCCAGTGATCCCCGATGATGCCGGGCAGTTCGTCGGAATCGATGTCGAACTGCGTGAGAACCGGCCCCAGATGATCGTCGAGCGCGTCATGCAGGTCGTCGGCCCACTCGGGCCGTGTCGCGAACTTCATCAGCCCGGTCAGGTCGTGGCCGCGTTTCATGCCGGTAGCTCCATAGTCTGTCGGTGCGCGGCGACGATGCGCGAAACGGTCGGCTCGCTGACATGATAGAGCCGCGCCATCTCGGCGCCGGATTTTCGTCCGGAGATGACGGACTCCGCGATCTCGCGCCGTTGCTTTTCGCCGAGTTTGCGCCGGCGTCCGCCGATCCGCCCTTCGGCGCGCGCCTGGGCGAGGCCGGCGGAGGTGCGCTCGCGGATCATGGCGCGCTCGAACTCGGCGAAGCTCCCGACCATCTGCATCATCATGCGACCTGCGGCCGTGGTGGTGTCAATCGCCTCGGTCAGCGAGCGGAAGCCCGCGCCCGCCGCCTCGATCCGCTCCATAATGTGCAGCAGATCCTTGAGGCTGCGCGATAGCCGGTCGAGTTTCCAGACGACGACGACGTCACTGTCGCGTAACTGGCCGATCATCTCCAGGAGCTTTGGCCGGTCCCAGCGCCCGCCACTGGCAATTTCCTCGAACACGCGCCTGCACCCAGCCGCGTCGAGGGCGCGGCGCTGGGCGGCGTTCGACTGCTCGTCACCCTTCGACACCCGCGCATAGCCGATCAGATAGGGTGCCCTGGTCAAATCCTGCCTTTCACAAACGGCCGTATCCGGAGGCCAGTGCGGCATGAACGGATTCCTGCGGCCTCTTGTCTTTCACAATCCTCTTTCAGAATCATGCCGAAAGGCAAGTGGTTTTTGGAGGTTCAAAGATGCCCGGACGGATTCCGATGACGACGCGGCAGCGCGCTGCCCTGCTGATGTTGCCCGACGACGAGGCGGCGATCGTGAAGCACTATAGTCTGTCAGGTGAGGACATGACCGCGATCGACACCGCGCGCACGCCCGCCACCCGACTCGGCTACGCCCTGCAACTTTGTTGCCTGCGCTACCCGGGCCGGCATCTGCGCCACGGGGAACTGCTGCCTGCGGTCATGCTCGACCATATTGCCGAGCAGGTCGGGGTGGATGCAAAGGTCATAGCTGATTTCGCCAGACGCACGCCCACGCGCTACGATCAGCTCGCCGCGATCAAGACGCGCTTCGGCTTCAGCGATCTGAGCCGCCCGCACCGCGTGGAATTGCGGACATGGCTGACAAACGAGGCGGCGAGCATCATCGACGGACGCGCGCTGCTCGGCCGGCTTCTGGATGAGATGCGCGCGCGTCGGATCGTGATCCCGGGTGTCAGCGTCGTGGAGCGCATGGCGGCCGAGGCGATACATCAGGCGGAAACGGATCTCGTGGCCGCGATCGATGGCGGCCTTGGCCATGAGATGCGTCAGCAACTCGACGCGCTGATCGATGACAAGGTGCATGACCGGCAGAGCCGTCTGTCCTGGCTGCGCGAGCCAGAACCGCGTGTCGCATCCGCTTCGCTTTTGGAAATCGTCGAAAAGATCACGCTGATTCGTGGGACGGGCATATCGGCTTTCTCCCCTGATGTTCGCCACGAACCGCGCCTGGGGCAATTCGCCCGGGAGGGTGTGCGCTACACGGCACAGGCTTTCCAGCAAATGCGCCCGGCCCGCAGGCGGGTCGTGCTGCTCGCGACGCTGCGCGAGCTGGAGGCGACACTGACCGATGCGGCGATCGATATGTTCATTGCGCTCGTGGGGCGGGCCCATCTGCGCGCCCGCAAACGGCTCGAACAGCGCGTGGCCGTTTCCGGCCGCGAGGGCCGCGAACGGATGTTACGCATCGCCAGGGTTCTGGAAGCGATCAGCCAGGCGGCCCGGGCTGGCGGCGATGTCGCCGCGGCGGTCGATGCCGTGGCATCCCTCGACATCATCGACGCCGACGCCGCTATCATCCGACGTACCGCCTCACCGCACCGGAACGAGGTTCTGGACGAGATCGCGGCGGAATATCGCGCCTTCAAGCGGATGGGGCCGTCGTTCGTGCGCGCTTTTGATTTCCAGGGCCGGGCCGGAATGCAGCCGTTGCGCGATGCGATGGCGATCCTCGCCGATCTCGACGGAGACTGGCGCAGGGCGTTGCCCGATGACGTGCCGCTTGGCCATGTCGAGCACCGCTGGCGTCGGCATGTCATGACCGCAGGCGGGATCGATCGCACCCATTGGGAGATGGCGACTTACAGCGCGCTTTCCAATGCTTTGGCATCCGGTGGTATCTGGGTGCCGACCGCGCGCGTCCATCGCGCGCTCAGTGTGCTGCTTGCCCCACCGGCCAGCCCCGTACCGAAGCCCGCTTTCTCGCTCGGCGATCCGCACGCCTGGCTCGACGAGAGGGCGGCAAGGCTTGATAGCGCCCTGCGCGAGGTCGCCCGCGATCTGGACAAACGCGATCCCCCCCTTTTTGCCGGCGAGCGGCTGCGGTTTCCGAAAGACCCCAAAGAAGACCCTGGTCAGGATGAAGGGCGGCAACTTGCGCTCACCTGCTACGGCATGGTGCCTGCCACCCGTATCACGGATGTGCTGTCGCAGGTTCAACGATGGACCGGCTTCATCCAGCATTTCGGCCATGTCTCGACCGGTCTGCCTCCCGCCGACGAACGCGCCTTTCTTGCCACCTTGATCGCGGAGGCGACCAACCTTGGTCTGTCGCGCATGGCCGAAGTTTGCGGTGTCGCCTCGCGTCGCGCACTGTTGCGTATGCAGACGTGGCATATGCGCGAGGAAACGTTTCGCGCCGCGCTCGCCAGCCTGACCGACGCTATCCATGCCGAACCGCTCGCCGCCTGGTTTGGTTCGGGGCATCGCGCATCGGCCGATGGGCAGGCTTATTATCTCGGCGGTGCCGGCGAAGCCGGAGGAACGGTCAACGCACATTACGGTCGCGACCCCGTGGTCAAGATCTACACCACCATCACCGATCGATACGCACCGCTTCATCAGACGGTCATCGCCGGGACGGCGGGCGAGGCGATCCACGCACTCGACGGCATCCTCGGCCACGAAAGCAGCGCGGACATCACCGCCCTCCACACCGATGGTGGCGGCGTCTCCGATATCGTGTTCGCCGTCATGCATTTGCTCGGCCTCGATTTCGAGCCGCGCATTCCGCGCCTGTCGGATCGACAACTCTATGGTTTCGAGCCCGCGCGGCGCTATGGTCGGCTCGCACCGCTGTTCGGGCGCCGCCTCGGTCGGGACCTGATCGTCAGCCATTGGGCCGAAATTGCGGAGGTCATCGCGGCGATGCGCGACCGCACTGTCACACCGTCGCTGATTTTGAAGAAGCTGTCCGCCTATCGTCAACAAAACAGTCTTGCTGCGGCACTTCGGGAGGTCGGACGGATCGAGCGCACACTGTTCACGCTGCGCTGGTTCGACGACACCGATCTGCGCCGGACGGTCACCGCCGAACTCAACAAGGGCGAGGCACGCAACAGCCTGGCCCGCGCTGTCGCCTTCCATCGGCTCGGGCGGTTTCGCGACCGTGGCCTGGAGAACCAGCAGACCCGCGCGGCAGCGCTCAACCTCGTCACGGCCGCCATCATTCTTTTCAACTGCCGCTATCTCGGTCGTGCCGTCGATGAACTGCGGCACCGCGGCACACCTGTCGATCCCGCCATGCTGTCCCGATTGTCGCCGCTGGGATGGGACCGCATCAATCTCACCGGCGATTATATCTGGTCCGAGAGCCTCGACCTCGATGCCGATGGCCTCATGCCGCTGCTCATCAAGCCGCTACCGTGAATCTGTGTCCGAATAATGTACAGAGGCCGTGTGGCCCATAGCGTCATTCATCCCCTGATCCCCTTCGGAGCATCATTGCTCGCCATTCTTTCCGGCCTGCTTCTTCGCCGCGCGATCCCACTCCCACGCTTCATCAAGCATGATCGGGGCAGGCTTGCCCCCAAAGGCTTGCTCGATAGCCTTGGTGGCGGTGCCTCGATCGACGGCACCGGCATCGCCAGAATCGGAAGGCGGCCGATCGCCGGGGAAGCCCTGCTTCGCCAGTTCCTCGCCTATGATGATGCGGGCGCGGTCGCGCAGCTCGGCGGGCAAGTCGCCCATAATGGCCGTGAGGGCTTGCGAGGCGGCGAAGGCCCGCGCGACCTCGCCCCGCATTCCCGTGAGGGCCTTCGTCTCGCCAGATTCCGCAAGGCGGACATACAGCAAGCCGATTTCGCCCCATGTCGGCGTCAAGTCGATGGTTTCCATAGCAGGCGCTCCTTATCCGTGCCGTGTTTCCAGCTTGTCGGCTTCGGCCTTCGCCCCCGCCAGCTCGCTTTCAAGATTGGTGGTGTAGTCGCTCATCACGTCCCAACCTTCGTTGCCGTAGATGAAGCGGGCATAGCCCTGCCGCTCCATCTTCCCGGCCTCGTCGGGCTTCATGGCGAATAGATAATCCTCGTCGGTGGCGAACATGGCGGCCATGATCGCCTTAACGTCCGTGGACGCCTCCAAGGCGATTTCCTCGCCGTCATAGACCGACACGGCATAGCCGCCCGCAATCAGCCCCTCGGCCGCTTTCCGCGCAATCTGGCGCTCGATCGTCTGCCGCGTCTCAACCTTCATCGCTCTACCTTCCTTCGCCCTGTCTATAGGTCCAGCTCGCCTTGTCGGAACTCGGCGGGTTCCTCGCCCTCGCGCCCCTGCCAGAGAATCTTGTCACCCGGCCCCCAAATGGTGACAAAGCCTTGCCCGCTGGGTCGATAGGCAGGCGGCGGCTTCGCCTCGTAGTTATAGCAACTGCTCCGGCCCATCGTGCCCGAAAATGAAAGTGGGCCTCCGGGCCTGTGCATCACGCGGAAGCAATGGCCGCTCGGCTCCTTCACGCGCCGCCCGCGCCCCGTCATTGCCCAATAGCGATAATCGGATTCCTCCCGCTCGCTGGGCGGCGTCCAATGGATGCAGCGCACGCAGGCGGCATCATAGGGCAAACGCGGCGGAGCTGGCGGGGTATCGTCCAGCGCCGGGCCTCCGTTGTGGCCGATAGGCGGGCGGCCCGTCACGCGGCTTCCCTCTCCGCCAGCTCGCGACGGGCGCGGCGCTTTTCCAGCACGCGGCGCGCAGCGTGCGTCGACTCTAGATCGGGGTGGCCATTGGCGATTTCCTCAAGGGTCGCGCGAGGCGGTGCAATGATTGTTCCCGCGTCGATCGCCGCTTGATAGAGGCTCGCGGTCCTGCCTGCCTCGATCAACAGGCGGCGCGTTTCGCTCTCATACCATCTGCGGAAAGTCTTGGTCGTCGGCGCTGAACGCAACCCGGCGTGGATATGGCCCCGCGCCTCGGCCATCGTCACCAATCCGCGCTCGCGGGCAAAGGCATCAAGGCTCTGGACGGGAGCCGCCCCGGTCGTGTCGCGGTCCACGGCAAGCCAACGCCGCAACTGCTGCCGGTGGATGCCGATCCCCCCGCCGTCCGTCTCTGCGATGCTCGGATGCTGGCCGATCGCGCGCCGCATCGCGTCCCGGTAAATGGCACCCCCTGCGAGAAGGATTCTATCAGCGCCGCGCGCCGCTTCCGCGAAGGCCGCATGATTGGACGATGGGAGCCGGAGCAATTCAGCGGCGCGGCTCGGCGTCATGCGCTGCTCATAGTCAGCTATCGGCATATCTGCCGGATGGGCTCTGTTGCAAAAATCGTGAAGCTTGAGCATGCTTGGCGGAGATTGGACGGACGGAACGATGACGGATTTCAAGTGGCGCCATTTCCAGGGTGATGTGATCCTGTGGGCGGTGCGCTGGTATTGTCGCTATCCGATCAGCTATCGCGACCTTGAGGAAATGCTGGCGGAACGCGGCATTTCGGTCGACCATACGACGATCTATCGCTGGGTCCAGTGCTACGCCCCGGAGATGGAGAAGCGGCTGCGCTGGTTCTGGCGGCGTGGCTTTGATCCGAGCTGGCGCCTGGATGAAACCTACGTCAAGGTGCGGGGCAAGTGGACCTACCTGTACCGGGCAGTCGACAAGCGGGGCGACACGATCGATTTCTACCTGTCGCCGACCCGCAGCGCCAAGGCAGCGAAGCGGTTCCTGGGCAAGGCCCTGCGAGGCCTGAAGCACTGGGAAAAGCCTGCCACGCTCAATACCGACAAAGCGCCGAGCTATGGTGCAGCGATCACCGAATTGAAGCGCGAAGGAAAGCTGGACCGGGAGACGGCCCACCGGCAGGTGAAGTATCTCAATAACGTGATCGAGGCCGATCACGGAAAGCTCAAGATACTGATCAAGCCGGTGCGCGGTTTCAAATCGATCCCCACGGCCTATGCCACGATCAAGGGATTCGAAGTCATGCGAGCCCTGCGCAAAGGACAGGCTCGCCCCTGGTGCCTGCAGCCCGGCATCAGGGGCGAGGTGCGCCTTGTGGAGAGAGCTTTTGGCATTGGGCCCTCGGCGCTGACGGAGGCCATGGGCATGCTCAACCACCATTTCGCAGCAGCCGCCTGATCGGCGCAGAGCGACAGCCTACCTCTGACTGCCGCCAATCTTTGCAACAGAGCCCTCACCCGTCCTTTGCGTGCCGAAACGGCGCCCATGCACCTTGAAAGCATGGAGATGATAATCTTCCCAACCAAACGCGATCTGGATTACCCGGTGCAGACCAAAAAGCGTCAGATCGCTGCGAACCAGCAAGCGTCGCCAAATCATCGGCGATATATCCCGGAGGCCGACCTTCAGACGGTAAGCGACAAGCGGAGCCGGTTTCGACATGCTCCTAAAGCTACCGGATCAGCACCGTCACCCCCAGCTTTTTTATGCCCCCCTAAATGCTCGCAGGATCGAGCGCAGGCCCCAAGATGCTAATTGCCGATCAGATCGCGGCGACCAATTTTGAAAATTACGGCTGTAGCGCGTAGCTCGATAATGTAAGGCTATAGCTTCGATTCTTTCAGTTGGTAGGCCCAAGAAGCCACTCGTTGATGCTCTTGAACTGCGGACTTCGACGTAAACGCAGACCGCTTTTCTATATATGTCTTTCAGTCGCCAGCATATTTTTTCAGCACTGAATTGCCAGAACCTTTAATGTCCTTTAAGCCGGGGCATTATGGCGAATCATACGCAACTCAAACCCTCCACGCTGTCCCAGCGCAAACGCGCCAAGGCACAGAGCGAGCAGGGCTTTAAGCGCATGAGTTTGGCCTTGTCCCCTAAAGCCGTCGAGATCGTGGAGAGGGTGAAAGCCAGCAAGGGATTCACGTCCCGCGAGGCTGCAATCAACGCGATCCTAGAGCGGATCGGGGACGATATGTTTCTGCAACAGGAGTTTCTGGCCGTGAGTGGATAAGAAAATGCCCGGCTCGAAGCCGGGCACCCTCAAAACCGCTTAGTGGGACAGTGCGCCAACACTGAACCTACAGACAATTTCCCACTTAGCGGTTTTCGGACTTCGGTTCAAGGGCGCTTGATTCGCGCAACGGGATTTTTTTGCCTGTCTCCCGGCCCTTCGCAAAGGAGGGACGACGATGAGTGACACCAGAAGAAAAGGGCCGCTGGCGATCGGGGAGCTGACCCAGCAGCTTTTCGGCCGAGCCTATGGCGACCGTAGCCGGGGCGGGAAGCACATCACCAAGGCCCGCGTGCGCGGCGGCAGCAAGGAAGCCGGGAGCGACGTAGAAAAGGGCTTCCTCGCGGCGCGAGACACCAAGACGCGCAAGGGATGCTGGCGTGCGATCAATCTGGCGTTTGAAAAGGGCCGCGCCCTGCGCGCGGAGCTGCGTCGCGAGCCGCGCGAGATAACGCAGTTCGAGCACTATTGCATGAGCATCACCAATTCCACGATCCGGGTGTATCAAGCCCTGTTGCGGATGGAGGAGCGTTTCAGGGGCAACGTGGTGCCCAGCTATGAAATGATAGCCGAATGGGCGACCGTCTCTAGGGCCACCGTCGCAAGGGCCTTGAACGCCCTTACCAGCATCGGCTTGCTGGCGCGCCTGCGGCGCTACGTCCACACCGTCACAGAGGACGGGGCGCGATCAGAGCAGACCTCCAATGCCTATCGGGTGGAATTGCCGAGGATGCTTCTCGAATTGCTCGACCGGCGCAAGCGCCCTGCCCCGGTGCCCGACGACGAGGCCCAGCGCCTACAGGACCGGCTTGAAGATGAGGCTTGGATGCTCTCCCGGTTGAGCAAGGCCGATTACATACGGGAGACGACGACATGCAAGGCCACAGCGGAGGCCCTAATCAGCCTATGGAACGGCATTTGCGCCCGTGATGGCGTTGTTGCCTAGCCGTGAGTCTCATAATGGTTCTGAACCTCCCCTTGAGTTTATTTATCTAAGGTGATGCGGAGTTGCGCTAGTCGCGCAACGCTTAATTGAGACTGTTTGAACACCAAAAAGGGGGTAAGGCTCCGATTTGGGGAGCTGACATGCGTGTCCATTCGGGGCGCGGATAGCGGCACTCTGTAAAACTGCGGGGCAGCGACCAAATATGCCTTGCGATGGAGGCCATTTTAGCGGCTAAAAGATTTTCATGGCGGGCGAGCGTAACTTGACAGCAACCGGGAAACTTCCAATATATCGGATATGGCCGGGCTATGGTGCCAAGGTCGAAACCGGAGAAGTCCGATGAGCAACAGAGAGAGAATTGCCGCCGTGCTGGTTGGCGAAGAAGACCGGATTATGTGCCTGCCCCGGCTGTTCGGGCTGGCGCGCATGATCGAGGTCGAGGCCGTCACCTATGGCTATATGTCCAAGCTATCCGCCGACTACACGGGCGCATATTGGCATTTCTACACCCTATCGAACGGCGGGTTCTACATGGCCCCCGGCGATCAGCCCCAATATCGTCTGGAATGGGACGGCAACGGCTTCTCTGGCGACGTTTCGGCCGACGCGGCGGGCCTTATAGCCACCCTGTTCATGCTGGGGCATATGCACGAAAAATACGGCGAGGATCAATTTGCCCAGCTCTATGCGTGGGCATCTGCCTATGCCGCCCAACATTCGGAAGCGGGGCCGATCGGTGCCGCGCTCGACTAGCGCCACAGGGGGGCAGCGTGCCCCCCTTCCCTTCCCTGCCTATCGGGCATATTCCTCATTCGGCCGCCATGAGGAGCAACGCCAGCGAAGGAACAGACGCGCGCATGATTGATGTTCGGCCAGATTGCCTATTGCCCGCCGATCAGGGGTGGCAGCAGCCGACGCCGGATGAGGTAAGGGCGGTCCTCAAAGCAGCGGACATGACAGGGGGCAGCGCGTCCAAGTTTCTAGGCTTGAGCAATACCCGCGTTATTCGGCGCTGGACGGGCGGCGACGATCAGATTCCCTATTCGGCATGGGCGCTGTTGTGCGCGGCTGCGGGCTTGGGAAATATTTGGGAACACCAGAACGACGATTTTAGCGGCTAAAATTATTGCCGTTCAGACTTTACGGGGGCTTGACACGGTTCGGGATGCTGTCATTATATCGGTTGTGACCGGGCAACCCGCCAAGGTCGAAACCGGAGTATTCCGATGAAGGCGAAAATTCCCCCGCTGCCCGCACGTTTTGCGGTCATGCGGCTTCCCAATCCTCCACCCGCATGGGAGGGCAACCGCGTGGATTACGTCATTGCGGCCGTTTGGACGTTCGGAGTCCTGATCTGGACCGTCGCGCGCTTCATCATCCCGCTTGTCGTCTTCTGGCAGTTCTGCCGGATGCTCTGGTATTGGAACACGCCGGATGTTCATGCCGGTTGGCAGTTCCTCGCCTATTATGCGGTCTATATCGCCCTCTACATCTTCCTTGGCGTCTATGAGCCGAAGCTATACCGCGAGAAGAATCGCGGCAGGCGCAATGGATAAACGCTTGAGCGCGTCGGCCTTTGAGCAAGCTGCTGGACGGCTCAATATCGCGGCGCGTCCGCTCGACATGGCGCGCGCCGTTCTGGTGGACGGCGAGGCCCAATCGGCCGTGGCGAAGCGCGAAGGCGTGTCCCGCAATGCCGTTTGTCTGGCGGTCAACCGGATTTGGAACGCGCATAGCGAGGTTCCCGAAGGTTTCGAGCGTGTGACGGCGATTTTACCGAAACATAAAGCCTTCCTTGTGCGGCAATGGCAGCGCGAGGCGGTGGAAAGATTGGACGCCAAACGATGAAAACACTTGTCATAGCGAACCAGAAAGGCGGCGTTGGTAAAACTTCGACGACCGTTCATCTTGCCTATTACTTCAAAGAACAGGGATTGAAGGTCGCAGTTATTGACTTGGACACCCAAGGAAATGCCAGCTTCACCCTTGGCGAATATGATAGCGGAGCCTTGGCGAGCGGCCTTTTCGATGCCGTGTCACAATTCGACCTGGCTAACGCCGGGGGGATCGCTGTCTTTTCCGCCGACGCGCGGTTGGCCGATCTTGAGAAACTAGATCTCGGTGCGGCTGCTGGCGCGTTCAAGCGCAGTCTGGCCGTGATCGAGGCGGAAGGCTTTGACGTGTGCCTGATAGATACCCCCCTTCCCTTGGGGTCCGAATGGCAGCGGCGTTGCTATCGGCCGACTTCGCCGCCTCGCCCATCGAGCTTGAAGCCTACAGCTTGCAGGGCATTGAGAAGATGGTGACGACGATCGCCAATATCCGGCGCGCGAACCCGGCGCTGAAATTCCTTGGCATGATACCGAGCAAGGTTGATGGCCGGAATCCCCGTCACGGGCAGCACCTTGACGAACTGACCCGTGCTTATCCCCAGTTGGTCATTCCGACGCCGATCGGGAACCGGAGCAGCGTTGCGGACGCGCTGGCGTCGGGCGTGCCGGTTTGGTCGATCAAACGGACTTCGGCGCGGAAAGCGGCGCAGGAAATGCGAGCGATGGCCCGCCACATTCAGGAAAAGATGGAGATTTGACGATGGCCGACAACACCGAGGACAAGAAGCCGGGCAAATCGTCCACCAAAGCCGCGCAGAAGCCCGCGCAGAACGCGGGGCTAGGGTTGGAGGGGTTGGGCGACCTTTCGAGCCTCCTAGCCTCTCCTGCGGCCCCGGAGGGCGGTTCTGGCGCTCCGCTCGAATTGGAGCTGGCGCTGATTGACGAAGACCCGAACCAGCCCCGCAAGCAGTTTGACGAAAATTCGCTGGCGGAAATGGCCGAGACGATCAGGGAGCGCGGCGTGAAGACGCCTATTTCCGTTCGGCCCAATCCCAAGGTGGAGGGGCGCTATCTCATCAACCACGGCGCGCGCCGCTATCGCGCATCCCTGTTGGCCGAGAAAGTGACAATTCCGGGCTTCATCGACCCGGATTATACCGAGGCCGATCAGGTCATTGAGAATTTGCAGCGGGACGCTCTCACGGCCCGCGAGATTGCCGACTACATCGGCCGCGAGCTGGCCAACGGGAAAAAGAAGGGCGAGATTGCCAAGGCCATCGGGAAATCCCCGGCCTTTGTCACCCAGCACGCGGCATTGCTCGATTTGCCGGAGCCGATCGCCAAGGCGTTCCAGAGCGGGCGTTGCAAGGACGTGACGTTGATCTATGACCTTGTGGGCCTCCACAAGAAGCATAGCGAGGGCGTTGCGCGCTGGCTGGCCGATGCCGATCAGGAGATTACGCGCGGATCGGTGCGGCTCTTGAAGGAGTTCCTTGAGTCCGGCTTGAGCGGCGAGGCCGAGGAGGAATCGGGCGACGACGAGGGCAACGGCGGCGCTAGTGACGACGCCGGGGCCGGAGAGGAGAAGGAACCGAAGGAGGAAGACCCGCTAAAGCTGAAAAAGGCCATTGTGCAGGTTTCTCATAACAAGCGCCCTGCCCGTCTGATCCTGAATAAGCGGCCCTCGCGCGATGGCGTGGCGTGGATCAAGTATGAAGACAGCGGCGAGGAAACCGAGGCCGATCTTGGAAAAGTGCAGCTTCTTGCGCTTCTTGAAGGATAGTCCCCTCCCCTGCCCAGCCTTACAGGCCCCGCTTGTGCGGGGCCTTTTTTATGGCGCGAGAGGTAAGAAAATCGGATATAGTGCAAGCTAGAAATTTTAGCCGCTAAAGGAACGGCCATGCAGGACACGCCGATTGCAGACCCGGACAAGTTTTCGCTGGACGAGGGAACGGGCGACCCACAGGCCGACGCCGACCGGCTGTTAGACGAGGCGCGCACGCTGGATAGTCAGGAAACGGCAGCTATCGCCACCGCGCCAACCGAGGAAACCTATAACGCCCAGCTACAGACGGTCATTGAGGAGAAGGTTGAACAGGCGAACCAGATCGAGGACCGCCTAGAAAGCATGATGGAGCAGCAAACCGCCCGTTTGCAGCAAATCCAGCAGCAGCCCCCCGGCTTCCTGTCCCTGCCCGGCAAGCGCCAAGCATGGCAGGCGCGGATTGCCAACGCGCAAGCGGCCGTGCAGCGGATCGCGGTAAGGCTGGAAGCCGTGCGCGAAATCCGCGACGGCATGGCCGTTCATGGCCCGCGCGTGGAGACGATCGCAGCGGCGAAGCTCGAATATCGAGAGCCGAAACTTGTCGATGATTTCGAGGAGCTGATGCAGGCACGCCGGTTGCATGAGCTGCACATGCGCGCGGAGCGGGAGAAGGAACAGATCAGGGAAAAGACGGTCGAGCGCGGGGCGGACGATCGGAAACCGGCAGGGCGCACGCTCGCGCGCGGATTGGCGAGAGACGGGGGATAGCGCGACATGGGGGAGGGGCCTTCGCTGGCGTCAATGATGGAACAGGGCAGCGGCCAACACTACCAGCGCCGCGATCAGCGTCAGGCCCGACGCTAGGAGATTACGGTTAGCGACGGCCCGGCCATCGTTCAGGGGCTTTTGCAGCCCCGTCCCGATATGCTCCCCCACTTCCTTGATGATCGCCTTCGCTGCGGCCTCCATGCGCTCGTTCATGGCGGCTTCCGAGGCATCCAGCGCCGCGTTCAGCACCGATTCTGCCTTGTCGGTGATGGCAATCGACCAACGATTGCTCATGTCTTCCAGCTCGCTTTTGAACGCCTTTAGTTGCTCCTCCTGCGCATCGGCGCTTTCGCCCAGCAACATCGCGTTGATGGTTTGGAGGATCATCAAGGGATCATCGGCGGACAGCGTGACCCCGTGCTGGCGCGAGATTTCCGCGATCAGCGCCGCGATTTTTTCGTGATCGGCCATTACACGACCTTAGCCTTGTCGAGTTCGGCAAAGACCGCATCACGAACGCGGCCGAGGCGGTGACGCTGCATCAGGGCTATGTCGCCATCGGCAAGCGTTTCCTCAAAAGTCTTGCGCGCGGCCAGCATGTCCCGAACGTCCGCCCCGAAGGTTTCCTTTTTCAGATCGGGAAGGGTGACGATCGCGGCGACCCGATCCTTTAGCTCCCGGTAGGCTTTGAGCTGTTCAAAGCTCTTGCCCTCTGCCTCCACAGGCCCATGATAAGGGTTGAGCCACACGACGATTGCAGCCGGATCGGGGAAGGCTTCGGCTACCGAGGCGAAGCCTTGAAGCGTGTCGATCAGCGATTGCCCGCCCACGATAATAGTGTGCAGGATGAGCTTATGGCCCAGATCGGCAATCACGTCTGGCGCGCCGTTGTCGAACATATAGGAGGATAGGGCGCTGTAGCTGCTCGCGCCGCTGTCAATGACCACCGATTCCTTGGAACCGGCGATCATTTCCATCATCGCATCGAATTTGCGCGGGTTTATGTCGCCGTTTTCCAGCAGCTCGACCTTGGACACGTTGAGGGACTGGAACCCGGCGAGGGTGGCGTTGATCGGATCGGTATCAATGCAGAGCGGGCTTTCCCCCCGCTTGGTCAGATATTGGGCGAGCATCGAGGCGGCGAGCGATTTGCCGACGCCTCCCTTGCCCTGCAAAACTATGTGGACGTTACTCATACCAAATCCTCTTTGTTCGGAGTGGCCGGGTGATTGAAGCGCGCCGGTTTGGGCCGGGGCGGCGGATCAGCGTCGGCCGAGGCCGCCGCTGATCGGGAAGGGGAGGGGGGCGCTGGCGCTGCCTTGGGCGGTTCCCCGGTAGCTGGCGCGCGATACCGGCGAACGAATTTGGCGAACCACGCATAGCCGAAGCTAATGCGGCCTTCCTCCGTCAGCAGCTCCCATATGCCGCGCACCGGCCATCCTTCCGCAAGGGCTGCATCTATGTCCGATCGAGCCGCGAGGAATTGTGCGAGGTTCCGGTTTTTGCCCCCCGGCTCCCGTGAGGCCGCCCGTTCGCGCAATCGCTCCGTGAAGGATTTTCCGCTGTCTGTCATTTCCACCTACGATATTTTTCGGCGCACAATCGGCTATAAAGCGTTCATAAACCGGCTACGATCCGATGAACTCCCGCTATATCCTATTTTTCTGCCAGATTGGGCCGGGTGGCGCTAGATATTTTCGGGGGTGAACGATATATGATCGTTCCAGCAACAGTTTCTATTTGGCGTCTAAACGTCGAAGACGGGGCAGGATAGGTAATGGAGGCATCCACGCAAGCGCGGACACCCCCATTACTCCCCTTATTCGCACCGGGGGCGCTCAACGGGAATCCTGCTCTGCGAGGCCCGCCGCTACCGCGTCGAAAGGGAGAGAGTTGAACGACAAGCCCAAGGCCAAACGCGAGCGGCACCACGTCAAGATATGGTGCAGCGCGGAGGAGAAAGCGGAGATCGAAGCCGCCGCGCAGGCAACCGGCTTGAGCGCATCCACCTATCTCCGCGTCCTTGGATTAGGGCATGAGCCGCGCCCTCTGATCGACATAGAACAGGGGCGCGAGTTGGTGCGCGTGAATGGCGACCTTGGCCGCCTTGGCGGCCTGTTGAAGCTATGGCTTACCGACGACGCCAAGTTGGAGGAGATGGCCCCGGAGCGGATGCCGGTTATCATCCGGGGCGTGCTGGCCAAAATCGAGGCCAATCAGGAGGAGTTATCCGGCATCATTCGGAAGGTCTTGCGCTCCCGGCAAGATTTTAGCGGCTAAAAAAGGGGCCGCGCCGATGATCGCAAAACACGTCCCCATGAAGGCGACTTCCAAGAGCGATTTTGGCGGGTTGGTGCGATACATCACCAGCGCGCAGGGACGTGACGAGCGCGTGGGTCTGGTGACTGTCACCAACTGCAACGGCCATACGCCAGAAGATGCTGCGCAGGACGTTATGCTTGTCCAATCCGCCAACCAGCGGGCGGCGTCGGATAAGACCTACCACTTGATTATTTCCTTCCGGCCCGGCGAGAATCCCAGCGCCGAGGTTATGCGTGACATAGAGGAGGCGGTATGCGCCGCGTTGGGCTTTGCCGAGCATCAACGGGTTAGCGCCGTCCACCACGACACCGACAACACGCATATTCATCTAGCGATCAACAAGATTCACCCTGTCCGGCACACGATCCACGCGCCGTTGCGGGATTATCAAACCCTTGCCGCTGTTTGTGAGCGGCTAGAGGTCAAGCACGGGTTAGAGCCGGATAATCATGCGGCCCGGCAGCGCGCGGGAGAAGCACGCGCGCGCGACATGGAGCAGATCGCGGGCACGGAAAGCCTGATAGGTTGGGCGCAGCGGAATTGCGCCGAGCCATTGAAGGCCGCCGCGAGTTGGGCCGAGTTGCACCAGATCGCGGCCAATTTCGGCTTGTCGGTGCAGGCGCGCGGCAACGGCCTGATATTTGCGGCGATGGACGGAACGACCGTAAAGGCCAGCTCCATCGCGCGCGAGCTGTCAAAAGGGGCGCTAGAGAAACGCTTGGGAGCCTTCCAGAGCGCACAGGGAGGGGAGGGGGCACCGAAGGCCCGTCAGACCTATGAAAAGCGCCCCGTGCCCTCCCGTATCGACACCAGCGCCCTATTCTCCGCCTACCGCGAGCAGCAGGGCACACGCGCCACGCGCCGAAAGGTCGAGCTGGCCGAGGCCGCAGCCAAGCGCCGCGCGGCCATTGAACAGGTGAAGCGCATCGGGAGGACGAAGCGGGCGGCGATAAAGCTGCTAGGTGGCGGCCCGGTTGTTAAGCGCCTCAATTACGCATTGGCGGCCCGCTCCACCAAGGCCGCCATTGCCAAGATTGTCGCCGCCCACGGGCGGGAACGGGAGCGCATTGCGTCGCGCAATTCCCGGCGCGGGTGGAATGACTGGCTACAGGAGCAGGCCAAGGCAGGCGACCAGACCGCCCTTGAGGCCCTGCGCGCGCGGGAGGGGCGGCGCACAGCCCCCAATGACGCGCTGCATATAGCCGCCATGCCGACCGCAGCGCATCCCGCAGCGATCAGGCAAGACCACATCACTAAGCGCGGGACGATCATCTACCGCACCGCCAATGCAGCGGTGCGCGATGATGGCCAGCGCCTGCATGTATCGCGCGGGGCGCAGATCGAGGGCGTTGTTGCCGCCTTGCGGCTTGCGCACGAACGCTATGGCGACAGGCTGGCGATTAGCGGCAGCGATCAATTCAAGGCCCTTGTGGTGGAGGCCGCCGCCCGTTCGGCCATGCCCATCACTTTCGCGGACCCCGATCTAGAGGCCCGCCGTCAAAATATCAGGCAAGAGGAGCGTGCGCGTGACAGACAAATCATTGGACGAGGAGATAGAGGCGGCGCTGGCGTTGTTGGGCGAAACGCCGTCAATGGCGCTGGACGAGACGCCAGCGCCACAGCGCCAGGTCGAAACGGGACATTCCGACCCGGTGCCGTCAGCGCCGGAGGAACCAACGCCGGAACCGGACTTGCAGCCGGAGGAGCCAGCACCGCCGCCGTTGGAGTTGGTCACGCACAGCCCGCCAGAAATGGACATTCTAGCGCCGGAGGAGCCGAGGCCCCCAGCGAGCGCGCCGTTAAGCCCAACATTGGCCGCGTTGGACGAGAGCCGCCGCCCGAAAGCCGAGGTAGTTTGCGCGACCTGTCCCAACTCGGTCTGGTTCAGCACGCCGAGCGAGGTCGCTTGCTATTGCCGCGTGATGTTCATTCAGACGTGGACGACCAAAAAGCCCGGCCAGATCGTGTTGTGCGACGGGACGACGATCGGCCGCGAATGAGCGACGATCAGGCCATAGCAGCGGATAAATACATTGCGGAACGTAATGCGAAGCGTCACATTGGAATGGATATACCGGCGCATCGGCTGTTCACTGGCGATCATGGGCCGCTGATTTACGCCGGGACGCGACAAATCGAAGGGCAGAAATTGATACTCCTAAGAGATGGCGCTGACATGCTTGTGCTGCCCGTGGACGCGCGTAGCGCCGCCCGCGCGGGCAAGCTGGCGATTGGCGCGCCGATCGAGATTGCCAGCAATGGCACCGTCAAAAGCAAGGGGCGCAGCCGGTAACGGCCGCGAGAAGGGCAAAGCATGGCAAAGAAGCGCAACACAGCCATCGGGCCGCAAGTGCGGGAGCGCGGAAGCAAGGGCGATAATCGCCCGTTGCTGGCGGCCCTTGTGTCCGGTTCCGCCCTTGGAGGCTTATGGAGCGCAACGCAGATGTTCGCGCACCAGATGGCCTATCAGGCAACCTTGGGGCCGAGTGCGGGCCATATCTATGTCCCGTGGCGTTTCCTGCAATGGTTCAGCAAATGGAGCGAGGTTCCGGCGCTGAAACCCGCCTTCGGGCAAGCCGTGGGCGTGGGCACCGTGGTTTTCGGCGTGGGCGTCCTGATAACCGCCGCTGTCAAACTGGCGAAATCGAACGCCGGGAAGGGCAATGCCTATCTGCATGGATCGGCCCGCTGGGCCGACATGGAGGACATTCGCGCGGCCAGCCTCGTTGAAAATGATGGGGTCTATATTGGCGCTTATCAGGAGAAGAACGGGAAGACGGTCTATCTACGCCATTCCGGCCCGGAGCATTGCCTTACCTATGCCCCGACCCGATCGGGGAAGGGCGTGGGCCTTGTCATCCCGACGCTGCTTTCGTGGCCGCATAGCGCCGTCATCACCGATTTGAAGGGCGAGCTATGGGCGTTGACCGCCGGTTGGAGGAAGCAACACGCCAACCAGATCGTCATGCGATTTGAACCGGCCAGCTCGCGCGGCTCCGCCCACTGGAACCCGCTGGACGAAATCAGGGTAGGGACTGACAACGAAGTCGCAGACGTTCAGAATCTCGCTACGCTGATAGTGGACCCGGACGGGAAGGGGGTCGAAAGCCACTGGCAAAAGACCTCGCGGGCGCTTCTGGTAGGCGTGATCCTGCATGTCATCTACAAAGCCAAGCATGGCGGCAACGCGGCGACCTTGGCCGAAGTGGATGCCGTGTTGGCCGATCCGGTTCGGCCCGCGCAGGAAGTTTGGGAGGAAATGCTTACGTTCGGCCATTTGCCGGGCGGCAAAAATCATCCCGTTGTCGGCAAAGCCGCGCGCGCCCAGCTCAATCGTCCCGATGATGAGGGCGGATCGGTTCTATCGACCGCGCAGAGCTATCTAGAATTATATCAAGACCCGGTTGTGGCCGCGAATACCGCCACTTCCGATTTTCTCATTCGTGACCTGATGAACAGCGAGAGGCCGGTTAGCCTCTACATCATCACCCAGCCCACGGATAAGGACCGACTGCGCCCGCTTGTCCGCGTCATGCTCAACATGATGGTGCGTATCCTCGCGCCCAAGCAGGAGTTCGAGGAGGGCCGGGTGGTTCAGAGCTACAAGCACCGCGCGCTATTTATGATTGATGAGTTTCCCAGCCTTGGGAAACTTGGAATCATTCAGGAGTCCTTGGCGTTCGCCGCAGGCTACGGCCTGAAATTCTATCTCATTTGTCAGGACACCAACCAGCTTAGGAGCCGGGAAACCGGCTATGGGCCGGATGAGCTGATAACCTCCAATGCTCATATCCAGAACGCCTATCCGCCCAACCGCGTTGAGACGGCCGAGCATCTTTCCAAACTCACCGGGCAGACCACCGTTCTTAAAGAGCAAATCACCAAAAGCACGGGACGCGGGGGCGGGGGGTTCTTTGGTGGCACCGTGTCCAAGACCGTGCAGGAAACCCAGCGCCCGCTTTTGACGCCGGATGAGTGTATGAGGATGCCGGGGCCGAAGAAGACCCCGGACGGAGATATTTCGGAAGCGGGCGACATGCTGATTTATGTCGCAGGCTATCCCATGATCTACGGCCGTCAGCCCCTCTATTTCCAAGACCCGACCTTTAGTGCCCGCGCCAAGATTCCCGCGCCGGATCGGAGCGACACGATCAGGGGCAATCAAGCGCCGAAGCCGCCCGAAGGGGGCCGGAGGATCAAACTATGAAGCGGCCGAGCTTCGCCAAGGTCAGCCGCTATGCGGTTTGTGGCGTGGCGGGGGCCATGATCGCCATGCTTGGCGCGAAGGCGGCGGGCCTTCGCTTCAACGCTACGCCGAGCATCCCGCTAGGCGTCTATCGGGCGACGGGCGGGACCGCGCAAAAGGGCGATCTTGTGGCGTTCTGTCCGCCCGCAGCGCCGCCCTTTTTGGAGGCGTTGCGTAGGCGCTACATCGAACCCGGCGACTGCCCCAGCGGAAGCTATGAAATGATGAAGCGGATTTTAGCCGCTAAAGGCGACCGCGTTCAGATTGGCGGGCAGGGCGTGCGGATCAACGGCCGCCTTGTCCCCGACAGCGCCCCGCAACTTGCCGATGGGGCAGGGCGGGCCTTGCCCCGGCTCAATGCCGATTGGACGCTAGGCGACGGGGAAATCCTTGTCCTTGGCGATGGCGCGGCCTCTTTCGACGGCCGCTATTTCGGGCCGATCAGCGCGCGGCAAGTGACCGCCCCTATCAAACCCGTAGTGACGTGGTGACGGCATGAGCGGGGAGATCATTGTCATTGCTGAAAAGCCCGAACTCGCGCGGGCCATTGCCGAGGGCCTTGGGGGAGGGGCGCGACAAGACGGCTTCATAGATTGCGGCCGTCATTATGTGACATGGGCGATCGGCCACATGCTTGAGCTGGTGGACCCGCAAGACCCGTGGAACATGGCCGCGCTGCCGATCAGCTTCATCCCGTGGGAAAAGCGGCCCGTCGCCAAGACGAGCGCCCAGCTCCGCACGATCGGCAAACTTCTCAAATCGGCGCGGAGCGTCATTCACGCGGGCGACCCCGACGATGAGGGCCAGCTTATTGTTGACGAGATTCTGCAATGGGCCGGGAGCCGGTTGCCGGTCCAACGCCTGCTAATCAATGACAACAATCTAAAGGTTGTGCAGCGGGCCTTGGCGTCCATGCGGGATAACCGTGAATTTGCCGGGTTGTCCGCATCGGCCGAGGCGCGCAGCGTGGGCGACTTGCTCTATGGCGTGAACATGACCCGCGCTTATACCCTCGCGGCGCAGGCGCGGGGGTTTCAGGGCGTTCTTAGCGTCGGCCGCGTGCAGACCCCTATCTTGGGCCTTGTCGTCCGCCGTGACCGCGATTTTGAGGCGCACACCAAGAGCTATTATTACACGGTTTCGGGCCAGTTCAGTTTCGCCGGGCTGACCTTTCCCGCGCGCTACCAGATCGGGGAGGGCGACCCGGTTGATGAGCAGCGCCGCTTGATCGACCGCAATTTTGCGACGGCGGTAGCCGGGGCGGTGCAGGGGCAACCGGCTCGCATCGCCAGCGCCAAGACCACGGCGAAAGAGGCAGCGCCGCCGCTGCCCTACAACCTCTTGAAGCTGCAAACCGATGCCGCACGGAAATTCGGCTATAAGCCCAATCAGGTGAAGGACATTACGCAGGCGTTGCGGGAGAAGCATCGCCTTATCACCTACAACCGCAGCGACAGCGAATATTTGAGTGATGAGCAGCACGCGGACGCCCCCGGCGTGCTGGCGGCCGTCGCCGCGACGGTCCCGATGCTGGCGGCGATCGCGCAGCGCGCGGACCCGGCGATAAAAAGCCGGGCCTTCAACTCGCAGAAGGTTTCCGCGCATCACGCCATCATTCCGACCGAAGCCACGGCCGATTTTGCCGCGCTGACAGAGCCGGAGCAGCGAATCTATATGCTGATCGCGCGCGCCTATGTCGCGCAGTTCTGGCCCGCGAACCAATATGACCAGACCGAAATCGAGATAGAGGTTGCGGGTCACGCCTTTGCCGCGCGGGGCAAGGTTGTGACCAAGCCGGGTTGGACGGTTCTCTATAAGAACGATGTAGGCAATGAGGACATTGCCGAGGACGAGGACACCCTTGCGGCCGATTTGCGTTCGATCGCGTCGGGCATGGCCGGGCAATGCCTTTCCGCCAGCGCCGACCAGCAGGAAACCAAGCCCAAGCCGCTCTATACGATGGCCACGCTTTTGACCGACCTAACGCGGGTGGCCAAATATGTTCGGGACGAGCGGCTTAGGAAACTCCTGATCGAGAAGGACAAGGGGAAGGCGGGCGAGCATGGCGGAATTGGAACCCCGGCGACCCGCGACAGCATCATAGCCACGCTTTTCGATCGCGGCTTTTTGATCGAGAAGGGCAAGAATATCGTCAGCTCCCCGCAGGCGCGCGGCTTCTATGACGCCTTGCCGGATCAGGCGAAATTTCCCGACATGACCGCCATTTGGCACGAACAGCAGCGCGCGATTGCCGAGGGCAAGAGCGATGCCATGACATTCGTTCGCGGACTGGCCGATTATGTCGGCCGCGAGGTCGCGCGGGTGAAAGAGCAGGGCCTTGCCATAGCGATCGACGCGCCGCCTTGCCCGTCATGTTCCAAGCCGCTGCGCCGGATCAAAGGGAGCAAGGGCTATTTTTGGTCCTGCACCGGCTATGCCGACGGCTGTAAATTCACCGCCAATGACAAGGCGGGCAAGCCGGAGCTGGTGAAGGCTCCCGCGCCCGTGCCGTCGCAGCAGCACAAATGCCAAGCGTGCGGCGCTGGCCTAGTGCGGCGTCCTTCCGCGAAAAAGAAGGGGGCCTTCTGGTGGAGTTGCAGCGCCTATCCCGGCTGCAAACAGACCTATTTCGACAACAAGGGACAGCCCGATTTCAGCAAAGGAGAACGAGCATGACGGATCAACCCAATGCGCAGGACGTGCCCACCCTTGACGAGCTGGTGACGCGCAAACTTGCCGACGCCGAGACGCCCGGCGCGGTTGTGGAGTTCGACCCGGAGGAGGCGGAGCGGGCGGGGGCCTTTGTTGAGGATGCCATGAGCGAGGCCGACGCGCGCGAGGCCGAGGAAGGGCTTGATGGTGACGCGGAGCCGATCGCCACGGGACGCGGCGAATTGATCGCGGCAGCGCGCAACGCCGACTAATCGGGAGGAGGCGAGGATATGGCCGAGGGCAAGATACCTTTTCACCAGCGCGTTGCCGACAAGCTGATAGAGCAGTTGAAGCAGGGCACCGCCCCTTGGCAAAAGCCTTGGGAGGCGACGGGCAGCAGCGGGTTGCCGTTCAACCCCACCACGGGGAAACGCTATCGCGGCGTCAATGTCCTCAATCTCATGTCCGAGGGCCGGGCTGATAATCGCTGGCTGACATACAAGCAGGCCGCAGCCCAAGGCGCACAGGTGCGGAAGGGCGAGAAAGGCTCCCTTGTCCAATACTGGCAGTTCGAGGAGGAGCGGGTAGTTCGGGACGAGAGCGGTAAGCCCGTTCTGGATGCCGAGGGTCGCCAGAGGAAAGAGAAGGTCGAGCTTGAGCGGCCCCGTGCGTTTTATGCCGTGGTGTTCAACGCCGAGCAGATCGACGGGCTTGCCCCGATCGTCACCACTACGCACGAATGGAATCCGGTGGAGCGGGCCGAGGCCATCTTGCGGGCGTCGGGCGCGAAAATCACCGAGGAAGCGGGCGACCGCGCCTATTATCGGCCTTCGACCGACAGCATCACCTTGCCGTTGCGGAGCCAGTTTCCGAGCGCGGATCGGTTCTACGCCACGGCGCTGCACGAGCTGGGGCACTGGACTGGCCACCCCAACCGCCTTGACCGGGATTTGGCGCACCCGTTCGGTTCGGAAGGCTATGCCCGCGAAGAATTGCGGGCCGAGATTGCGAGCCTCATAACCGGGCAGGAATTGCAGATCGGCCACGACCCGGAGCAGCACGCGGCCTATGTCGGATCATGGATCAAAGTCCTTGAGGAAGACCCGCTTGAGATTGTCCGTGCCGCATCGGACGCCGAGAAGATTCACACCTATGTTCTGGCGCTGGAACAAAAACAGGTTCAGCAGGTCGAGCAGGCACACGACCATACGCAATATTTCGTCAGCAACGAAAATACGCTTTGCTATCAGCAGCCGGGCATGGCGATGTTGGGCGTTCTTGCCAGCAATATAGACGGGCGCAACCCGATTAACGGGCCATTCTATGCCAGTCCGCTAGATCAAATCCGGCCTGCCACGCGCGAGGATTTTGACAGGTTCCGCGTTACTCTACCGCCAGACTTCCAGCAGGCGCAGGAGTATCGCCAGAATGATCTTGATGAGGGCGATCGGCTTGCGGTCGCGGACATGGCCAAGACTGTTCAAGCCTATGAGGAGTGGCAGAACGGCCCCCATTTCGAGGGGAACGAGGAAGCGGACCTAGTAATATCCGACGACCTCAATATGGAGCTGGACGAGCGTATAAAGGCCGCCTTCGCCAGACCGGGGCTTGCGGCGGCGCTCAATGCCTCCGGGTTTACGGTCGAGCGGCTGACAGACCATAGCGGCGACAGATGGGCCGCCGCAGCCGGGGCCGTTGCCGCCATAGGCGATCCTATACCGGAGCCGCAGCAGCACTATTCCGACCGCACTTTGCGCGCGCTGATCGACAAGCACGGTTGGGAGCCGGTTGATAGTGGCGGGCCGATGCACACCGTTCGACGGCAATTTGAGGGCGTCGGGCCGATCGGCACGATGATAACCCCGAACGGCGAGCGAAACCTTATGGCGGGCTATTCCGCAGATAGCGAACGCCGCCGCTATATCGCCTTGTCGCTTGGGCCGAACCAGATCACCGATTTTGACGGCCGCGACCAGAACCCGGAGGACGTTGCCCGCCTTGTCAATTTGAAGGCCGAGCAATATGCCGATGAGCGCCGCGAGCGGCAGGGCTTGGCCCCTCTCTATGCGGTCAATTCGCCGCCCTTGGGCATCGCCGCGACCGACCAGCGGGACGCCGCGCCAGAGCCTTCCACCCGCACATATCTTGCGGTCCCCTATCGGGAAAAGGACGAGGCGAAAGCCTTGGGCGCGAAATGGGATAAGGCCGAAAAGTCGTGGTATGTTCCGGCAGGCGCTAATGTCGAGCCGTTCCAGAAATGGCTTTCAAGCGCCGTAGAGGCACCCGCAGGAGATCTAGGCCAATCGCTCCCCGGCGAGCGCGCGCAGCGCCCCACGGCCCCGGAGCAGCCGCAGGAAGGGCAAACGATGCAGGAAACCCCGCGACAGGCACGCGAATATCTGGCGGTGCCTTATGGCGAACGAACCCTTGCCAAAGCCAACGGCGCGAAATGGGATGCCGCTCGCAAGAGCTGGTATGCGCCGGAGGGCGCGGACCCGGAGAAGCTGGCGCGCTGGAAAATAGACAATCAGCCGCGCCAGAAGGAGGCGAAAAGCCCGGAGGTCGAATTTGCCGACGCGATGAAATCTCTTGGCCTTGAGGTTCCCGCAGGGCACCCGATGATGGACGGCAAGACCCACCGCGTTCCGGCACAGGGCGATGGAAAGGGCGAGGCGGCGGGTTTCTATGTCGCCTTCACCGATGGCCACCCAGCGGGCTACATCAAGAACAACCGTTCGGGGCTGGATATGCGATGGAAAAGCACCGGCTACACGTTGAGCGAGGAGGAAAAGGCCCGGTTGAACGCCGAGGCCGCCACCAAGCGAGAGGAGCGCGAGCGGGAGCGGGCGGCGACATATGATGCGACGGCCGAGCGCGTGCAGCAGCGCGCCGCGCAATGCCGTCAGATCGAGCAGGCAACGCCCTACATGGAGAGGAAGGGTATTGCGCCGACGATCGGCGCGCTCGCCAGCGCCAGCGATACTACAATCCACCTTCCGGCGATCGACACCAGCGGCAAGCACTGGACGACGCAATATATTCAGGAAGACGGCACGAAGCGTTTTGCGAAGGAGAGCCACAAGGAAAGCTGTTTCCATGTGGTCAACGGGGGCGTGACGCCGCAGGCCGCACTAGCCGCGCTCGACAAGGCCCCGCGCATTATGATTGGCGAAGGCTACGCGACGATGGCGACCGTCTCTAGCGTGGTGGACCATGCGACCGTCGCGGCGTTCGATTCCGGCAACCTCCCCGCCGTCGCAGCCGCGTTGCGCGAGCGTTACCCCGACAAGCCGATTT
Organism: Sphingopyxis sp. DBS4; assembly: GCF_024628865.1. Lineage (NCBI taxonomy): Bacteria > Pseudomonadati > Pseudomonadota > Alphaproteobacteria > Sphingomonadales > Sphingopyxidaceae > Sphingopyxis > Sphingopyxis sp. DBS4. The sequence goes on along the minus strand of NZ_CP102388.1, from coordinate 49,614 downwards.
TCATCATGGGCGAGGACGATCAGCGCGTCTTGGAGAAATTCGGCTACAATCCCGGCAAGGAGAAGGCGACCCAAGCGGCGCAGGCCGTGAACGGCGTTCCGGTCTTCCCGACCTTCGCCCCCGGCGAGCAGCAGGCCGACCCGGCACGCTTCACCGACTTCAACGACTTGCAGCAGAACAGCCGCTTGGGCCGTGAAGGCGCGGTGCGCCAGATCAGGGCGGCGATCGAGAACCCGCGTCAGCAGGAGCGGGAGGCTCCCCGGATCAAGCTGGACGACGAACGCGAAAGGAAGCGTTCCGGGCCGGTTATCGGAGACGATCAACCGGCCCAGCGCCGCAGCGTTCGACGCTAGATCAAGCGGAAACCAACTTCCTAGAATAGTCGAGGGAACGGAGCGCGGTTTTGAGATGGAAGGCGGTTATGTCGTCGTCCATCTCCACCGCGATAACGAGGCTTTCCCGTGCGAGGTCTATAGCGTGGAGGAGGCGGCGATATTGTTCATCGCTCAAGTCCGTGTCTCGCATTGTTCTCGCAGTTCGCGGGGCCTTCGCTTCATCCACGGTCAGGGTGACAGGCTCCCGATCGTCATGGCCTTCGGCCTCTAGCTCGCTAATGTAATGCAGCGAATGGAGCGCGTGTTTCAGTTGGAAGGCTGATAGATCGTCGCCCAGCTCCGCCGCGATAGCGAGGCTTTCGCGCGTGAGGGCTATAGCATGTTGGAGGCGGTGATATTGTTCGTCGTTCAAGTCCATCATCACCCGACTCCGAAGCAGGTTCCAGAATGGCAATATACCTACGTTTGGACGATATGTGTAGCGGCTCGCAATGATGATCGCCCGGAACTGCAATAGAGGGGGCTTTCGCGCTTGAATTATGTGAGACGCTGGCGATCAGCCGGCGCACGTTCGGTGAGACGCAAATCACATTCGATGCGACGGACGCGAGATGTTCACCGAGCGGCGCGGGATCGCGGACACGGCGGTCAAAGCGGTAATCCTGCCGCGCGCATATCGTCGGTCAGCTCGCGCGCACGAGCCGGATCAAGCCCGCCCCGGAGCAGTTGCCGTATCTCCGCCGGCTTGGCGTCGAACTGGTCCGCCAGGCTCTTCGTATCGTAGCCGTGGCGGGTAAGCTGGGGTTCGAGGTCGTCAATCTGGCGTGACAGCACACCCTCTACGGTAGCGGCATCGATCGGTTTCACGCTGGCCTCGAACCCTGAGAACGGCGGAGCAATATTCGACCACGGTAGCGGCGGGATAGTCCTGCTGCGGGCGGCGTAAAAGTCGTCCACCTTGAAGCCTTTCTGCCGAGTCAGGGAGGTGTGGGGATCTACAGCGTGGAACTTTATCTTCAGGTCCGTCTGGCTTGCGCGGATGGCATGAGCCAACGGGCGGCGGCGAAGCGTTTCAATGTGTCGCGCGAAACGGTACGCAAGATGCTGTCGTTTTCATCGCCGCCGGGTTACCGGCGCCAGTCCGTACCGCAGCGCCCGAAGCTGGACGGGTTTGTGGCGATCATTGATGGATGGCTTGAGGGTGACCGCAGTGTCCCGCGCAAGCAACGCCATACGGCGAAGCGGGTATTCGACCGTTTGCGCACCGAGCATGGTTTCACCGGCGGCTATACGATCATCAAGGATTACATCCGGGAGCGCGAACAGCGCAGCCGGGAGATGTTCGTGCCGCTGGCGCACCCTGCGGGAGATGCGCAGGCCGATTTCGGGGAAGCGCTGGTGGAGATCGGCGGGGTGGAGCAGAAGGCCTACTTCTTCGCGCTCGATCTGCCGCACAGTGATGCCTGCTATGTGCGGGCCTATCCGGCGGCGGTGGCGGAGGCCTGGGTGGACGGACACGTGCATGCCTTCGCGTTTTTCGGCGCGGTACCGCGCTCGATCGTCTATGACAACGATCGCTGCCTTGTGACGAAGATCCTGCCCGACGGCACGCGGCAGCGTGCCACGCTGTTCAGCGCTTTCCTGTCACATTACGTGATCCGCGACCGCTATGCTCGCCCGGGCAAGGGGAACGAGAAAGGCAATGTGGAGGGGCTGGTAGGCTATTGCCGGCGCAACTTCATGGTGCCGATCCCGAAGTTCCCGACCTGGGAGGCGTTCAACCTGTGGCTGGAGGAGCAATGCCGCAAGCGCCAGCAGGACAAGGTGCGCGGGCAGAGCGAGACGATCGGTGAGCGGCTGCAGCGCGATCTCGCGGCCATGCAGCCTCTGCCCGCTACACCCTTCGAGGCCTGCGATCAGAAAGGCGGGCGGGTCTCCTCGCAATCCCTGGTGCGCTACAGGACCAACGATTATTCGGTTCCGGTGGCCTGGGGCCATCAGGAGGTCTGGATCAGGGCCTATGTCGATGAGGTGGTGATCGGCTGCCGCAGCGAAGTCATCGCCCGTCATCCTCGTTGCTATGCCCGCGAGGAGGTTGTCTTCGACCCGCTCCATTATCTCCCGCTGATCGAGCAGAAGATCAACGCATTCGACCAGGCTGCGCCTTTGCAGGGCTGGGACCTGCCCGAAGCGTTCACGACACTGCAGCGGTTGATGGAAGGGCGCATGCACAAACATGGCAGGCGCGAATATGTGCAGGTACTGCGCCTGCTGGAAACGTTCACCCTCGCCGATCTCCAGGCGGCGGTCGAACAGGCCATCGATCTTGGCGCCATCGGCTTCGATGCCGTCAAGCACCTCGTCCTGTGCCGGATCGAACGCGTACCGCCCAGGCTGGACCTGGACGTCTATCCCTTCCTGCCACGCACCACGGTCGAGAAGACCTTTGCCAGAGCCTATCTGAGCCTGCTCTCCGACCGGCAGGAGGCCGCATGAGCGATCAGGCCCCGGAGATCCTTCTCGCTCACCATCTCAAGGCGCTCAAGCTGCCTACGTGCCTGCGTGAGCATCACAATCTCTCGCGGCAATGTGCCGCTGAAGGCGTCGATCATATCCGCTTCCTCGCCCGCCTCGTCGAGATGGAAATGATCGACAGGGAGCGTCGCATGGTCGAGCGGCGCATCAAGGCCGCGCGCTTCCCCGCCGTCAAAAGCCTCGACAGCTTCGACTTCGCCGCCATCCCCAGGCTCAACAAGATGCAGGTGCTCGAGATGGCGCGCTGCGAGTGGATCGAGCGGCGTGAGAACGCCATCGCTCTGGGGCCATCAGGCACCGGAAAGACGCACGTAGCGTTGGGGCTCGGACTGGCAGCATGCCAGAAAGGACTGTCGGTGGGCTTCACCACCGCGGCAGCGCTGGTCAGCGAAATGATGGAGGCCCGCGACGAGCGCCGTCTTCTGCGCTTCCAGAAGCAGATGGCCGGATACAAGCTGCTCATCATCGACGAACTGGGCTTTGTGCCGCTCTCCAAGACCGGCGCCGAACTGTTGTTCGAGCTGATCTCCCAGCGTTACGAACGCGGCTCCACCTTCATCACCAGCAACCTGCCCTTCGACGAATGGACCGAAACCTTCGGATCTGAGCGTCTCACAGGCGCGCTCCTCGATCGCCTGACCCATCACGTCAGCATCCTCGAGATGAACGGCGAAAGCTATCGCCTCGCGCACAGCCGGGCCCGCAAGGCCAAAACCAGACCCTGAAAATTACACCAATGCCGGGGGGAGTGGCCCTCGGGCTACGCCCTCACGCCACTCCCCCCGGCATGTAACACGATGGCCTGGTTTTACGCCGCCGAATGGCCGACTTTTGCTCCGCCGTTGACACTTCAGGCGCTGATCCCGCCCGTGACCTACGGCCCCTTTCCCTATCATCTCGCCTTAACGACGCCATCCGGCGCTCCGCTCCCGCTTGATCGATTCCGGGGTCGTCCCTTCGTGGTCAATCTGTGGGCGACATGGTGCGGCCCATGCCGGCGCGAGCTGCCAATGCTCGATGCTGCTGCGTCGCGCCGTGGAGAGGTGCCGATTCTGCTCGCCGATCAGGGTGAGGCGCCGGCGACCGTTACCCGGTTCCTTACCCGCGAAGGCATCGGTGCTGGCAACGTCGCGCTTGATCCCGACCGTAGGCTTTCCCGAGCCTTCGAGGTCGCCGGCTATCCCGCAACCGCCTTCGTCGCCGCGGATGGCACGATCGTGCAGCTCCAGCTCGGAGAGTTGTCGCGCGCCGCGCTCGCCGATGGAATTGATAAGGCAAGGAAACATCGATGAACCGCCGCAACCTTCTCTTTCCCGGCATTCTAGCCGCGCTTGCTTTTGCCGTGCCGATGACACCTGCGGTCGGGCAGCAGCAGCCTGATTTGTCGCGCAAGGCAGTCATCGACGATCCCGTAGCCCCCAAGCGGGCCGGCACAGCCTATGACGTCACCGTTGTCGAGTTCTTCGACTACAACTGCCCCTATTGCCGTCGCATGGAGCCGGTGCTGAACGCGCTGCTTCGCTCCGACCCGAAGGTGCGGATCGTGTATCGGGACTGGCCGATATTCGGACCCGCCTCCCGCGAGGCGTCCCGGGCGGCCGTCGCGAGCCAGTGGCAAGGCAGGCATGCCGCCTTCCATGGAGCGCTGCTTGCCTCACCGGCGCGGCTCGACAGCGCCGCTATCAGGGCAGCTGCTGTGAAAGCCAAGGTGGATTGGCCGCGTCTGCAACGTGACCTGAAGACGCGTGGCGCGGAGATCGATGCGCTGCTGACGCGCACCAATGGCATTGCCGAGGCGATCGGATTTAACGGGACCCCGGCGCTGATCGTCGGCTCGCAGGTCGTGGCCGGCGCGGTCGATCTACCAACACTGCGCCGCCTCGTCGCAACGGCGCGCAGCAAGCCCGCAGGGCGTTGAGCGTGCCGGGGCCACTCAATCGGAGGCAGGCAGTCGGGCTCGGCGCTGTAGTCGTGGGGGGCTGGGCGGTCGGACAGGTACTGCGACGCACCGCCCCGATTGGGCGTGACGTTGGTCCAACCGCCGACCTGATCCTGGCAGGCGGCAGTTCGCCTGAACACGGTCCTGCCGATGCGACGCTGCGGCTTGCCGTCTTCACCGATTATCGTTGCCCGGCCTGCCGTCACGCCTTCCCCGCGTTGGAAGAGGCCGTGCGACGCGATGGCAAAGTTAGGGTCATCTACAAGGATTGGCCGATCTTCGGTCCACCGTCTGAACGTGCCGCGAGCGTTGCGCTCAGCTGTGCCGAACAGGGCATCTACCCGGTCGTCCATCGCCAGCTGATGGCCGACAACCGTACGATTGACGACGACATGCTGCGGGACGTCGTAATCGGCGCTGGCGGTGACTGGCTGAGCGCAACGACGTGGCTTGCTTCGCATGCACAGGCTGTCGCGGCGCGCCTGCGTGCGAACGGCCAAGAGGCCTATTCGATCGGCTTGGCCGGCACCCCGGGCTTTCTTGCCGGACGCATGCTGGTGATGGGCGCGATCGATCCGGGTGATTTCGAGCGGTTGTTCGCGCGGGCGCGGGCAGAAAGCTAACAGAGCGAAAGGATGAAAACATGATTGAGTATAAGCACGATGGTATGACCGTTGCGTCGCTCCATGACGAACGCACTGGTAGCTTCCAATATGTTGTCGTCGACGACACTACGAAGACGGCCGCGATCATCGATCCAGTCCTGGATTTTGACCCGCGCGCTGGCGCGACCGCGACCCGCAACGCCGATCTTATCCTCGACTATGTGCGCGAGAAGGGGCTGACCGTCGAATGGGTGCTCGACACCCACCCACACGCCGATCATTTTTCGGCCGTTCCGTACCTCGCCGGCAAGACCAGTGGCAAAACCGCGATCGGCAACAAGGTCGTGGAAGTGCAAAAGCTGTGGCGGGACATCTACTGCCTGCCCGATCTCGCCGTCGACGGCAGCCAGTGGGACCGGTTGTTTGCGGATGGCGAGCGTTTCCGGATCGGCACGCTCGATGCTCATGTCATGCTGTCGCCGGGCCATACGCTTGCCTCGATCACTTATGTCGTCGGTGACGCCGCGTTCGTTCACGATACGCTGATGGTTCCCGATAGTGGCACAAGCCGAGCGGACTTCCCGGGTGGTGATGCTCATTCGCTGTGGTGCTCGATCCGCGCCATCCTCGATCTGCCACCCGAAACCGCAACCTATGTTGGGCATGACTATGGCAAGGATGGCAGGGACGTACTTGGTCGCTCGACCGTCGCCGATCAGCGTCGCGACAACATCCATGTTCACGATGGCATCGACGAAGCCGAGTTCGTCGCGACCCGCGAGAAACGCGACGCATCGCTCCCACTACCCGACCTGATGCTCGCCGCGCTTCAGGTGAACATACGTGGCGGCCGGCTGCCGGATGCGGACAAGTGTGGGACGGCGTTTCTCAAGGTGCCTCTGAACCGGTTTGGACCTGGTGCTTCATAGCTCAGTCCGCGCTAGGGCAGCTGCTGTTTCAAGTGTCAGAACCGAACGGTTATGACCCTCGGAGGGCGGCGGTATTCGACCATGCCGGCTCGGAAAGCTGCCCGGGCGCTAACCACCGCTTTTTGCCGTCCGTAAGCCAACGGATCAGCATTGCGCGTCGGTCGCACCGAATGTGGTTTCTGTCTCACGGAGCGTGCGTTCCCCGCATCGATCCGTCTCACGCAATGCGAGCCGAAAACCGCCCTATATTGCAGTTCCGGGCGATCATCATTGCGAGCCGCTACAGATATGGCGCACCCGTTGAGCAAATTATTCGGGAAGCGGTTGAGGGCGCGGAGGCAGGCCCTCAAAATGTCGCAAGCGATGCTGCATGAGCAAACCGGCGTCACGGCTTCCTACATTTCGTTTATCGAGAACGGGAAGGCCAATCCGACCTTGGATGTTATGGCGCAGCTCGCGGACGCGATCGGGTGCCCTGTCTCGGAAATGTTGGCCGCTGAAGCATAGTCGCCGCTGTCTATGTGCTGCAGCATAGCCGCCCGCGTCTATGTCGCCGGTGGCATAGACGTTCCCGTCTATGATGCGGGCCGGTGAAGCCTCCTTGCTGGCTTAGGAGGTTGCAGCATCGAGCCGGAGCCGTAATCATCCGGTGCCATGAAGGAATGGCCCGATCCGAACGACGATACCGGCAGCGACTTGCTTATCCACATCGAGTTTTGGGGATTGCTGGCGCTTACCGGGCTTGCCTTCCTCGCGGGCGTTGGGCCGCCGATCGTCCGCTTTGTCCGTTCAGTCATCGGATAGGCGCGCACGCCTATGATGCTGTCCCGTGGCGGGGAACAATGTAGGCCCATATGCCGCCTTGGCTCGCCCACTCTGGATGCGAATAATTATAGGCCATCATGGCGAGCGTGAACAGCAGCAGCAGAAGCGCCGACAAATCGCCGCGCGAAAAGGGCCTGTTGTTATCGCCGTTCATCGCCTCTTTTGACACAGGAGCGGTAATCGGACCCTTGCCCGCCTTGGTTAAATGTTGGTGGACGAGCTGGGGGCGCAAAAAGATGGACCCGACAGCTAATGCAGCCGGGTCCAGTGAAAGAACCTAAATGATCGAGAAAGGTTCTTCGGGTCGCAGGGCTGATCTAGGATGCTTTGGTTAATCATTTCACAACGGCAACGAGTGCGGTGCTGGCCTGCTATGAGTCCACTTCCAGCAGCGCGGCGAGGATCGCAATTCGCTCGCCCGCAGGCAGCTCGCTAAACATGCGTTTCCAACGTGCCGCCTTGCGCTTGATCCTCTGGCGATCGGTGAAATCCACCCCGGCATGGGTGGCCCAATGCGCCGCATCGGGCGCATAGTTCATCCATAGACATTCGGTGCGCGGCCCGCCTCGCGTCATGGCCTGATAGGACAGGACGCGCCAGCGCGGCGCGGGCAGCAGCTCGCTATACAGGGACGAGGGATAGCCTGAAATCATCACCGAGGCGGGCAGCGCATCGAGGACGGCCAGCAGTTCCCTATGGTCCGCGTCCGTATAGTCATAGCGGTAGCGCGTGCCCGGATGGGAGCGCGTGGCGAGGACATAGGGCGGATCAGCATAGATCAGCACGCGCCCAGCGGCCGAAAAGTCGAAATCGCGCAGGAAGGCGAGGCAATCGACGTTGTAGGTTTCGACGGCCGCGCCATCGAACGCGCTCGATTCCTCTGCCGCGATCGAGCCGAAGCACTCAAAGGTAGCCGGATCAATTTCGAGGCCGATCGAGCGGGCAGCGGGAGGCTTGCGCCGGAGGACGATGCCGGAGCCTAGATGCGTCTCAATGTAGGTATCGTGCGGCGGCATATTGGCAATCACAGCCTGATATGCGCCCGAAACCTGTTTCGAGCCGAGATAGCCGGTCATGGCACCTACTGGAAAAGAAGGGGCAGGCGGGGGAAGCGTCCCCCTGCGATCGGGCCGCCCAGCGTCCCGCTCGACCCCCACAGCAAGGGGCCAGCCCCTCGCAACGCTCCCCGGCTAACACCAAACGGAAGGTTGGGGCTGGGGGCGTTCATCTGGAACGCCGGGGCGACGGCGGCTTAGGCAGGCCGTGGCCGATTTCGTTGGATTTGGTTTTGCCGTCGCCTTCGCTCTGGCCTGTTTTGAGGGCGTCGGAGAGTCCGGCGAGCGAGCTTCCCCGCGCCGCGTTCAGGAGAGACGTTCGGCCACTTTCCGGCGTAGCTTTTCGTCCGTCGCCATGTGCGAGGCTCCCACCAACATCAGGGCCTCCAATCGCGTAAAGTTGCCCGTGGGGAGACTGTCCTTTGAATTGGAGGGCGCAATCGGCGCTGACGCGGCCGAGCTGGTTGAGCCGGTCGAACTCTCTTTCAAGCCTTTCTTGGACAGGTCCATTTTCCAATTCCTTCCGCCAGATATTTACACCGTCCATGCCTTCTAGGCGATGAACATTCGCACGATCGCGCACGTCATGGACCGCAACCGAAATCTGATCGCCAAAGCGACCTAGAAGGGCCTCTAGGCCGTCAGGCGTGCCCTCCTGAATACGCACCATCACGGCCGCGCTCGCGCCCCTGCCCAGCTCCTCAAAGCGTTGGAACGTGTGCGCAAGCGCCTCCTCTGGCCGAGGCAACACCGCTATTACCCCGACTCTGCATCCGGCGCTCAATGCCTGTTCGACCTTGGCGATGCTCGCTTGCGGATCGACAAGCTGGCCCTCAAAGATCGCGCGCACGTCACGGCCGAGCCGGTTTCCTTCATGCAGCGCCGCATACTGGATTTCAGAGGTTTTCCCGGCCCCCGGCATCCCGGTTACGAACAGCACCAGGTTGCGGGCCGGATCGGAGCTATCGGCTACTACGCGCCGGTATTGTTCGGCCGCCAGAACGGCCGCGGCATTGTGGACGGGCGCGTTGTATCGGCCGCGGGCCTCTCTTGAGGCGGTATATTCGGGAAGCAGCTCCTTCATGGCGTCCGCACAGACGTAGCGCCCCCCGAAAGTGCCGGGTCGGGCCGCATAGTCTGTCAGGAACCGTTCGGGCGCAGCTTGCACGGCATCGACCACGCGCCGTTGCACGTCCGCGCGATCGGCGTCCGCGAACTCCAATACCCTGATAGGTTCCAATGCCATCCCGCTTCCTCTGTCAGATCCGGCATAGACGCAGGCGTCTATGAGAACCAGAACTATTTGTTGGAGCGTGGTCTAGCACGAATATAAGAAAGCCCGACACAGGGCCGGGCTTTCGCACTTTCGGACACAACGGCGGGTTGTGCGCGACCCGAAAGCAGAGTTGTTGCAGAACCGTATCGGGCAGGCACGGCGCTGGCAAGGCGAAGGAGCTGCGCCCGCGCGATATGCCCAGCCTTTATCGTCGGCAGGCTGTTAATCATGGTGTGCAACGGAAACTTACCATTCATCGTGCAGCGCGAGATTCATGGATAGCGATCCCGGAGAAGCGCGAAGGCTGCACGCGGTTGAGAACCGCGCGATGGCGCGCCGCATTGAGGCGGAGCGTTGGAAAGCTCTATGGGATGAGGCCCACCCCGCAGCGACGGAGGCCCCGGCCCCGGACCATGCAGCTCCCGACAAACCGAGCCGCTTGCGCTCGATATTAACGCTATTCCGAAGGGATGGCCTCTAGTCTCGCTTTTGACGCTGTTCAGGCTGGCCTAAAATGTGATCGTTGATGGTCACAACGGCAAGCGGGATCAGGTTGAATAGCTGGTAGGCGCAGATCGCGCCGACAAAGAACACCAGAAGCGGGTGTGCCTCAACCAGATCATAGTTGGCCCGGACAAAAACTGTCCCCGCTGCGAAGGCGAGGACATAGAGGATCATCGTCAAAGCCCCGTCGAATAGGCTGCGCATCGTCATGGGCTGATCCTAGCCCCTTTATTCGACAGGGGCGAGGGGCGCGCTGGCGCAATCGTCGCCACCGCACAGGAGCCGCAGCGCGGGCTTGCCCCATGCCTGCACGCCGCATGTAGGGCAGCGATATTTGATCCGGTTCGATCGGTTCCCCGTGGCGGGCTGAAGCACGTCCGCCAGATGGCCGCCGGCAGCGCCGGCGCCGGCGCCGGCGTCGATCGCCGGCGTCGGCATGATGGCCGGGAACCGATCGACCCACGAAATGCGGAAATTCTGCGTCAACAGGGCATCCGTGGCGAGCATGAAGGGGCCGCCCGGAATGGCATAGTCGGCCATTTTCTGCCCTGTCCTAGCGCCTCCGGGCTGGCCCGTGCTGGACGGCATGAGGCCGATCGCTTCCATTTTGTCGGCCCATTCCCGGTTATGATAGCCGGAGCGCGACGGGTTGCCGAAATGGAACTGCCATGCGTGGACCATTTCATGCGCTACGGTTTGGAGGACTTCGAGCAGGGGGACCACGGCGAAATATGCCGGGTTGATGGCGATTTCGTCGGTCTTGCTCTTGTCGTGATGATGCACGAACCGTTCCGATGAGGGCTCTGTTGCAAAGATTGGCGGCAGTCAGAGGTAGGCTGTCGCTCTGCGCCGATCAGGCGGCTGCTGCGAAATGGTGGTTGAGCATGCCCATGGCCTCCGTCAGCGCCGAGGGCCCAATGCCAAAAGCTCTCTCCACAAGGCGCACCTCGCCCCTGATGCCGGGCTGCAGGCACCAGGGGCGAGCCTGTCCTTTGCGCAGGGCTCGCATGACTTCGAATCCCTTGATCGTGGCATAGGCCGTGGGGATCGATTTGAAACCGCGCACCGGCTTGATCAGTATCTTGAGCTTTCCGTGATCGGCCTCGATCACGTTATTGAGATACTTCACCTGCCGGTGGGCCGTCTCCCGGTCCAGCTTTCCTTCGCGCTTCAATTCGGTGATCGCTGCACCATAGCTCGGCGCTTTGTCGGTATTGAGCGTGGCAGGCTTTTCCCAGTGCTTCAGGCCTCGCAGGGCCTTGCCCAGGAACCGCTTCGCTGCCTTGGCGCTGCGGGTCGGCGACAGGTAGAAATCGATCGTGTCGCCCCGCTTGTCGACTGCCCGGTACAGGTAGGTCCACTTGCCCCGCACCTTGACGTAGGTTTCATCCAGGCGCCAGCTCGGATCAAAGCCACGCCGCCAGAACCAGCGCAGCCGCTTCTCCATCTCCGGGGCGTAGCACTGGACCCAGCGATAGATCGTCGTATGGTCGACCGAAATGCCGCGTTCCGCCAGCATTTCCTCAAGGTCGCGATAGCTGATCGGATAGCGACAATACCAGCGCACCGCCCACAGGATCACATCACCCTGGAAATGGCGCCACTTGAAATCCGTCATCGTTCCGTCCGTCCAATCTCCGCCAAGCATGCTCAAGCTTCACGATTTTTGCAACAGAGCCCTTGTTCTCGATTTCGACGATCGTCGAGTTCAGAAACACGTCGAGCAAAAGCGGAATCTCGCCAGATTTCTGGGTTTCGATCATATGAGCGAAGCCTGCGCGATACTCGTCGAATGTGACGTCATGCTTGATCAATTGTTCTCGAATGGCATTCACGATATCCATCGTGATTTCTTTGACTCGATTACCCATTCTCTCTCATCCTTTTCGGCCTTCAATTACGCCACTTTGGTTTGGCGTTCGGACGCAGGCTTCGCCAGAATTCGGGATATCGCCGACATCAGATTATCTTGCGCTCCTTCGCTCCATTCATGAGCCCTCCAGCCCACATAGACATCGGGGCGGACCAACAGAGCGCCGCTATCGGAGACTTCGCGGATCGCGGCGAAATCACCGTAGACATCCTGATAACGCTGACCGGGACCGATAATATGGACGGTAATTGGAACACCGGTCGCTTTCGAAACCGCCTCGGCGGCATCGATCCAACCGCGACCGCTCGGCCCGGTGAATAGGCAGAAGTTTCCATGTCCGGCTATATAGAGCGTCGATACCAGTTTTTGATCTTCCGACACCCAGGCATGCGGTAGACGCGCGCCGGGTTCGCTGCTGATGTGAACGGCGATCTCTGGATTGCCGTTAAAGGTCTGGACCGGCGTGTTTCCTGGCACCACGGCATCGGACTGGTAGCGCTGGTTTAGCTCGATGCCGGGATTGTCGAAGACGTCGTGCGATCCTTCGAGCGCCTGTCGCAGAGCCGAGCGGCGTTCAACGGCCTCGCCAGACGGGTCGGCCAGCGCGTCGATGTTCTTCACCATCTGCGCCGGGTCCTTCGTGTCGAATAGCCCGAGTGCGCCGAGAATCGGCGGGAAGGTGGTCACCGAGCGGTTTGCCCCCAGCACAGTCTGCTTTGCCACGGGAGCGCGTTCGGCCGAATAGGTTTCGAGAATTTCGGGGCCGGCGTCCCCTTTAAGAACAGCGGCCATCTTCCAGGAAAGGTTGTAGGCATCCTGGATCGAGACATTTGACCCGAGGCCTTTTGTCGGGGGATGCCGATGAACCGCATCTCCCATACAGAAAACGCGTCCGTTGCTCAGCTTGGTCGCGTAGAATTCGTTCACTGTCCAGTAGGAGACGGAGTCGATGCGAACATCGACCGAGGCGTCGCCGATCAGATTGTGTACGATCTGGCGCGCGGCATGATCGTCCAAGTCGGGTTGCCCGTCATTCAGATCATACCCCCAGATCGTCAGCCAACGATGCCAGGGCCGAACCATGCGCACGGTGCCAATCCCGAGTCCGCCGACGTCGGAACCGGTTTGAACAACCCAGTAAAGCACACTGGGACGATGCGCGACGAATTTAGTCAAATCCGCATCGAAGACGATGTTGATCGAGCCCGCTTTTCCCATCTGGCCTTCGAACGGCAGTTCGGCTTGTTCGGCGACCTTGGAATTGGCCCCGTCCGCGCCGATCAGGAATTTCGAGCGCACCTTGAATGTTACGCCGGTGGTACAATTGAGCAGCGTCGAGGTGACGCCTTCGCCGTCTTGTTCGAAGGACAGGAACTCGGTGTGGTTCAGCACCTCCGCGCCGCTATGGGCCGCAGAACCGATCAGAATATTTTCCATATAGTTCTGGGGCAAATCAATGAACTTCTCGGGCGAGGCCGAGGCATAGTCCAGTGCGCGATCAGGCTTTACACCCCAGGTCCGAATACGCCCCAGCTCCTCACCGGCAAGGCTGGTGCAGTAGGTGTTCTCGCCCATCAGATCGAAAGGCGTGCCATAAAGCTTGGCATCGTCGCTGACGCCGAGGTCGGTGAGTACCTCCAGCGTACGCGGATTGGTAATATGCGCGCGGGGGGTCCGTGCGGTCCATCCGAATTTATTGATGACCATCGGCTTGATCCCGAGCCTGGCCAATGACAGCGCCGCAGTTGATCCCGCCGGCCCAGTCCCCACAATCAGAACTTCGCGCTGAAGCGTGATATCAGAACCATTCAACGCTTCGATTTTTTCAGGCATTTTTCTCTCCATATTGTGAATTTCTATTTCCTTGTTCGCTGAACGGCTTTCGGATGCGTGACCGCCCCATGACTAGGTGCATCGATTCCAAACACGCATCAGTCACGATAGCTTGCGGACACTTCGACCGGGCGATCGCGGGGTTCTCGACATTTGTCACGTGGGCCGTCTTTCTCGATGCTTTGACAGGGGAAGTTGGACGCGGCGCCCGGCAAGCGAGTTAGCCGGACGCCGGGCCTCGCCAGCTAGAAGTTGAACCCGAACCGGAGATACCATTCACGGGGCCGGCTATAGACGCCCGAGATGGCGCCCGAAGCCGCGATAGCGCTTCCCGACGAGAGATAGCGTTCGTTCGACAGGTTCGTACCGCCGAGCGTAACCGTATAGCGGCTCGAGGCATCCTCGAAAGCTATGCTGGCATTGAACAGGTTCGTGGACGGGCGGTACAGCACGAGAGTCCGCTCGACATTGTTCCACATGTGGGCGGTATAGGTCCAATCTCCGAGAAGCGTGATCTTGGCCCCGCCTGCAAGCGGCAGTTCGAGGCGCGGACTGACGTTGATCTTCCACTCCGGCGTCTTGGGAAGTTCGCCGCCGACCAGTGCCCCGGCCTGAAATCCGGCGATCGCACCGCTCGTGACCGCGACGGCCGGGTCGAGCCGTGTGTAGTAGGCGTCGAGATACCCAACCGACGCGTTGATCGAGAAGCCGTCGAACGGCACCGCATTGGCCTCGATCTCGAAGCCCTTGATGCGCGCATCGCCGACATTGTCGATCGTCGGCGACGTCCCGACCTGATAGTTCAGCTGAATGCCGGAATATTTGGTGGTGAATACGGCGGCGTTGAGTTGAAGGTGCCGATCGAGGAGAGTCGATTTGACTCCCAGTTCGAAGGTCGTCGCCTTCTCCGGTTCGTAACTCGCAGCGGCGGTCTGGGGGGTCGTGAAGCGCGTCGTCCAGCCACCCGTTTTGTAGCCCTTCGACCACGAACCATAGATCATGATGTCGTCGCTCGGGTGGACCTGCACGCCGAGCTTCGGCGAGAAGTTATTGAACGTCAGGCGATTGATTCCGCCGGGGTAGAAGCGCAGCGGGTTGGCATCGCTGGGATAGCCGATTGCGACCCGGCACGATGGCGATCCCGGTCCGGCGATCGGCGCATCCGGCGTGACGTTTCCGTTTGCGTCATAGCAGCCTGCGAGCTTGTATTCGCTTCGCGGCGAGAGACGCTCGACGATCAAGAGCGGGTCGCCAAGAATGAATTCGAAGTCGCGCCTGAGCGCGGTGGGGCGGATGCTAGCCCGCCCCCTTCGCGCGATGTCGACATGCGCATCGCGGAGTTCCGGCACGGTGCCACGTTGAGTGGACTTAAGACCACGTTTCTCTCCCTTGGCGGGACCCGCCGTCCCATCACCGAAATTATTCTGCGGAATGGCGCATGCCTCAAAGCCGCTTTTCATTTTCGCCGAAATTTTAATCAACCTTTTGATATAACGATTAAATATAGTCTCTTCGACGCCCCAAGGCTCGTGCTGCATTGCAGCATAGTTTGCGATTTGATGAAATTCCTCCTCCCAGAACTTGATCAAATGATGAGGTGGAGCCAACGCGCGACTATCTCGATTGATTTCCTCCCGGCTGCACCTCAAACTGGCGGCGGAAACATAAAATGTCGGGACGAGAAAATGGCCAGCGCGACCCAAGCACCGGAACCCAGCACGATCGCACGGTTCAACATCGAGGGCTTATCGGCCCGAATCCGGTTCAATCCCGAGGAGGGGCGGATCTGGCTTCAGGGACAGCGGATGGTGCTGCTCCATCTCTCCGCGCTCGCAAGCCTCCGGCGCGAACTTATCGACCGGCTTGGCAGCGACGCTGCCGATACGGTTTTGTTTCGCGTCGGGTATGCTTCGGGGACGGGCGATGCTGCGGTTGCTTCTGAGGCAAAGCCGCTGATGGACATCAAGGAGGCCTTCATGGCCGGTCCGCTTCTTCACTCGATCGAGGGAATGGCCGGCGTCGAGACGGTACGCGTCGACGTCGACGAGCAAACTGGCGATCTCAGCGGGGAATGGCTTTGGCTCAATTCCGCAGAGGTCGAAGCGCACCTGGACTTTCACGGGATGAGCGCAAAGCCGGTGTGCTGGACCCTTGTCGGCTACGCCTCGGCGTTTACCAGTGCTTTTCTCGGGCGCCCGATCATCTTTCGAGAAGTCGAGTGCAAAGCCATGGGCGCTCCCCACTGCCGCGTCGTTGCACGGCCCGCAGAACAGTGGGATGACAAGGGCGTCACGGACATGCACCTCGACATCGAATTGGCCACGCTGGCCGAGGAGGCGGATGGCGGCTGGAAGATAACCGACGACGACAAGCCGTCAGGCGAGGACAGGCCCGAACGGCTCGTCGGCATTTCGCCTGCTTTCGTTTCACTGATGCAGCAGATCAAGTTGGTGGCACCCACCGACTGCTCGGTACTCCTAATTGGCGAGCCCGGCGTAGGCAAGAAGAGCTGCGCACGCCTATTGCATCAGGAAAGTGCCAGATCGCGAAAGCAGCTGATCTTCTTCAACTGCGCTGCGCAAAGAGGCCAGCAGCTCGACACCGATCTTTTCGGCGTTGAAAAATCGTCTTCCGGCGCCGGAAGACAGGGAAAGATCGAGCGCGCGCATGGCGGTACGATTTATCTGGAGGATGTGCATCATCTCGATCATCTGGCGCAGACGAAGCTGCTGGCCGTGCTGCAGAACGCAAGCGTCGAAAGAATGGGAGCGACCCATGCCCGCCCAGTCGACGTGCGCATTGTCGCGTCTGCCAACGGGGACCTGACGGAAGCCCTTCGTACCGGCAGGTTCCGCGGCGACCTTTACTACCGCCTTGCTGTCATTCCGGTGATCGTTCCGTCGCTCCGCGAGCGCAGGAACGACATCCCGTATCTAATCCGGCATTTCTACGAGCGGTTCGGCCGCAAGTATAAACGCGGTCAGAAGCGCTTCAGCATGGACGCCGCGAGCTTCCTGCTAACGCACGATTTCCACGGCAATGTCAGCGAACTTGAAAGCATGCTCGAGCGAGGGATGATCCTTTCGCGCGAACGTGACATCATCGGCATCAGCGACCTCGCCTCACCAACCGAGACCGAATTGTCATGCTTTCTCAGCCTGTCGAAAAACGGCATTCCGGAGCGCAGACCGGCCCACGATTCGGGCGATCATGGCGAGGCCCTTCTCGACGAACTCCTTGAGCGCGACTTTGATTTCGAGCGGTTCGAACGCGATCTCATCGGACGCGCCGTCGATCGCTCGAACGGGAACTTGAGTCGGGCCGCGAAGTTGATAGGCATTACCCGCGCGCAACTATCGTATCGCTACAAGAAATTGTTCGAGACCGATTGAGCGAAGAATTGAGCGACCAGCGACGCTTCACCCGGTCAGGCATAGTCGAACGGGAACGGACAGCGGACAAAGGTCAATATTAGAATGATGGCGGCCTGCGTATCTGTTACTGCTTCAAAGCGCCAAACACTTGAGTGAGTGTCGCTACGAGAGCTTTTGTCTCCTCTATCGGAACATTGCCGAACGCGCGTTCAAAGGCCCGATGCGAAATGCTCCAGGCGTCGGCTCTCGCTTTCACCCCTAGCGGCGTGAGCCTGACTTCGGTCACGCGTCCGTCACTTTCGCGCGGGCTGCACTCGACCAGTCCTTCTGCTTGCATGCGCTGGATGATCTTGGTCATGGTCGAGAGTTTGGCAATTGCATGGTCGGCGAGCTCGCTGACGCTTGCGCCATGATCCTTGCCAAGGAACATGAGCACGCGCCAACTCGGTATATCGAGACCGATCCGCTTCAACTGTCCTTCGCTCTGGGCCAGATACAGGCTGACGACGCGGGTTAGCCAGTAGATTGGCCATTCCTCGATCTTGAACTTGTCCTCTTCAAGTTCATAAGAATCTTCATCTGTGTTTATACTTGTCGCCATTCATAATCCGATGCGATGTGACCAATTGAGGCAGAAGGCTTCGCCCTCGCAAGAATATGGTAAGTTGGAGCGAATCTGTGATGGACGAGACCATACAGCGAATATCGCCAGATGAGATGCGATAGTTGGTTAACCGTCCGCGGTGCCTGGTCCGGCATTGGGTCGCTTGCTGCAGGCGTTCCGAGAACGTAACGGCGATCGTAGAGAGCGGTTCGCGAGGGCCGGCGTTTGATGTCGTTCCATGGTTCCGGCATGGGTCAGAGGATCATCGTCGGCAACCGCCCGGCCTCATTTAGGAAAGTGGCGTCGATGACCTGGCGCGAACCGCCTTGCCCGTTTCCGGCGTCCAATATCGCGCTACCGATTAGCAGGTTTATTGCCCCGTCTCGCAGATAGCTATGGGGGTCCGTCAGCGCTTCGGCTCGGGCCTCCCCGATGTCGGCCCTATTTACGAGCAGCGGCATCGAATTCCTTTCATTCGGCGACCGGGCGATCGCCGCCCCATGCCCGGCGCAGCAAAGCCTCGATGGCGATGGCATCGGGGGTGCGGGGATTGGCATAGGGGTTGGCAGTGGCTTGCACCACGGCACGGGCGATACCCTCCTCGGGCATGCCGATATCCTTCAAACGGGTCGGTCCGCCCAAAGCGGCGATTTGGTCGAACAAAAAGCCACCGGGCTCGGCGTCGCAGCCGAGAGCCATTCTAATTCGACGATCGATGTCCGGTATGCTTGACGCATTGAATGCCAAAACATGGGGGATGAGCACGGTATGCAGCTCGGCATGGGGCAAGTCGAAACTGCCGCCCAATACATGAGCCAGCTTGTGATGCAGGCCCATGGTGGTTGCGCCCAGACACGCACCACATAACCAAGCGCCACGGAAGAGATCGGCGAGCGCCTGACCATCGCCCGATAACTCGCCCAGCCGCGTCAGCGCCGGAAGCATCAGGCGAATCCCCTCCACCGCCATCAAATCGATGACCGGCGTCGCATCGGGGGCATAAAGCGCCTCGACGGCGTGAGCGAGCGCATTCATTCCGCTCGTGATCCGTGCCGCTTGGGGTAATGTCCGCGTCAGGTCGACATCGTAAATAACCGTCGCTGGCAGGATCGCGTCATCGCGCCGCGTGGTCTTTTGGCCACCCTCGGTCTCGCCGAGAATCGGGGTCATTTCCGACCCCGAATAGGTAGTGGGGATCGTGAGATGCGGCCAGCCTGTTCTTATCGACAGCGCCTTGCCGAGGCCGATCGTCGACCCGCCGCCGATACTCAAAACAGAGTCCGCGCCCAAGGCGCGCGCGGTCGCCATCGCATCGGTTGTGATTTCGACCGGCGTGTGCATTCTTGCCACCGGCAGATGACCAACCGCAGGCGTGCCGATCCGGCGAGCAATAGCTTCACCCGATTGCACCTGTTCCGGCGTGGTGAGAATGACTGTTCGCTTGACGGCGAGTGCCGCCAGCTCGTCTGCGACCCGGTCCAGCACGCCGCTGCCGAACAGCACCCGCTGGGCTTTAAACTGGTGAATGAAGTCGATCATGACAATTCGATCATCACATATTCGCGAAAGGACTCGCGCTGCTGAAGAAGGTCCAACCATCGCCGCAGCTGAGGGGTCGGCGCGCCTCGGTCGAGATCCATTTGGCTCTGTTGCAAAGATTGGCGGCAGTCAGAGGTAGGCTGTCGCTCTGCGCCGATCAGGCGGCTGCTGCGAAATGGTGGTTGAGCATGCCCATGGCCTCCGTCAGCGCCGAGGGCCCAATGCCAAAAGCTCTCTCCACAAGGCGCACCTCGCCCCTGATGCCGGGCTGCAGGCACCAGGGGCGAGCCTGTCCTTTGCGCAGGGCTCGCATGACTTCGAATCCCTTGATCGTGGCATAGGCCGTGGGGATCGATTTGAAACCGCGCACCGGCTTGATCAGTATCTTGAGCTTTCCGTGATCGGCCTCGATCACGTTATTGAGATACTTCACCTGCCGGTGGGCCGTCTCCCGGTCCAGCTTTCCTTCGCGCTTCAATTCGGTGATCGCTGCACCATAGCTCGGCGCTTTGTCGGTATTGAGCGTGGCAGGCTTTTCCCAGTGCTTCAGGCCTCGCAGGGCCTTGCCCAGGAACCGCTTCGCTGCCTTGGCGCTGCGGGTCGGCGACAGGTAGAAATCGATCGTGTCGCCCCGCTTGTCGACTGCCCGGTACAGGTAGGTCCACTTGCCCCGCACCTTGACGTAGGTTTCATCCAGGCGCCAGCTCGGATCAAAGCCACGCCGCCAGAACCAGCGCAGCCGCTTCTCCATCTCCGGGGCGTAGCACTGGACCCAGCGATAGATCGTCGTATGGTCGACCGAAATGCCGCGTTCCGCCAGCATTTCCTCAAGGTCGCGATAGCTGATCGGATAGCGACAATACCAGCGCACCGCCCACAGGATCACATCACCCTGGAAATGGCGCCACTTGAAATCCGTCATCGTTCCGTCCGTCCAATCTCCGCCAAGCATGCTCAAGCTTCACGATTTTTGCAACAGGGCTCTGTTGCAAAGATTGGCGGCAGTCAGAGGTAGGCTGTCGCTCTGCGCCGATCAGGCGGCTGCTGCGAAATGGTGGTTGAGCATGCCCATGGCCTCCGTCAGCGCCGAGGGCCCAATGCCAAAAGCTCTCTCCACAAGGCGCACCTCGCCCCTGATGCCGGGCTGCAGGCACCAGGGGCGAGCCTGTCCTTTGCGCAGGGCTCGCATGACTTCGAATCCCTTGATCGTGGCATAGGCCGTGGGGATCGATTTGAAACCGCGCACCGGCTTGATCAGTATCTTGAGCTTTCCGTGATCGGCCTCGATCACGTTATTGAGATACTTCACCTGCCGGTGGGCCGTCTCCCGGTCCAGCTTTCCTTCGCGCTTCAATTCGGTGATCGCTGCACCATAGCTCGGCGCTTTGTCGGTATTGAGCGTGGCAGGCTTTTCCCAGTGCTTCAGGCCTCGCAGGGCCTTGCCCAGGAACCGCTTCGCTGCCTTGGCGCTGCGGGTCGGCGACAGGTAGAAATCGATCGTGTCGCCCCGCTTGTCGACTGCCCGGTACAGGTAGGTCCACTTGCCCCGCACCTTGACGTAGGTTTCATCCAGGCGCCAGCTCGGATCAAAGCCACGCCGCCAGAACCAGCGCAGCCGCTTCTCCATCTCCGGGGCGTAGCACTGGACCCAGCGATAGATCGTCGTATGGTCGACCGAAATGCCGCGTTCCGCCAGCATTTCCTCAAGGTCGCGATAGCTGATCGGATAGCGACAATACCAGCGCACCGCCCACAGGATCACATCACCCTGGAAATGGCGCCACTTGAAATCCGTCATCGTTCCGTCCGTCCAATCTCCGCCAAGCATGCTCAAGCTTCACGATTTTTGCAACAGAGCCCATCCAGCGAACCACGGTTCTTCAAGGCAGCGTTATATTCGGACCAATTGGTCGTGCGATACTTCGGTGGCGTGGGTCTGGGCATCCCGCCCACCTATGACATCCGATTCCTCATGAGAATCCAGTATGTTCATTATGCAACAAAGCCAGTGGGACTTGTGAACGCCGAAGCACTTACTTTTCCAAGGAACGATGGTTCTCGCGTTCCTTATACTGTGTTCAGCAGTCAGGAAATCTACGATCGAGAGCAGGAGCGCATCTTCCGCGGGCCTGTGTGGAACTTCCTCGGACTCGAAGCCGAAATCCCGAACCCGCACGATTTCAAGCGCACCTTTGTCGGCGACACGCCGGTGGTCATGACGCGCTGCGCGGACGGCAGCCTCGCCGCCTGGGTCAATCGCTGCGCCCATCGCGGCGCGGAAGTGTGCCGCGCCAATCGCGGCAACGCCCAGACGCATGATTGTGTCTATCATCAGTGGAGCTACGCGCCCAATGGCGATCTGATCGGCGTCCCGTTCCGCCGTGGCCAGAAAGGCGCCTGCGGCATGCCGGCCGACTTCAAGCCCGCCAACCATGGGTTGCAGAAGCTTCGCGTCGACAGCTATCGCGGACTGGTCTTCGCGACCTTCAGCGAAGAGGCGGTGCCGCTTCCGGACTTTCTCGGTCCGATCATGCGGCCCTATATCGACCGCCTCTTTCACAAGCCGGTGGTCTATCTCGGCTGCACGCGGCAATATTCCAGCTCGAACTGGAAGCTCTATTTCGAGAATGTGAAGGACGCCTATCACGCCAGCCTCCTTCACCTGTTCCACACCACCTTCAACATCTACCGGGTCAGCGCGAAGCTGGTTCTCAAGCCTGACACCGATGGCCTGAGCAGCGTGTTCTTCGCCGCCAAGGGCGACGAAAACGAAGCGGTCGATGCCTATAAAGCACAGAATATCCGCACCTTCGCCGATGGCTTCCGTCTGGAGGATGATTCCGTGCTCGGCCTCATCAAAGAATATGACGAGGTGACGACCAACCACATCCAGGCGATCTTCCCCCAGCTTGTCCTCCAGCAGATCCACAACACCCTCTGCGCGAGGCAGCTCCTGCCCAAGGGTCCGAGCAACTTCGAACTGGTATTTCACTTCTTCGGCTACGAGGACGACACGCCGGAGCTACGCGCGCTCCGCATCAAGCAAGCCAATCTGGTCGGCCCCGCCGGCTACATCTCCATGGAAGATACTGAGGCGACCGAGCTGGTCCAGCGCGGCACGGCCACGGCGCCGAACGCCTTTTCCGTGCTCGACATGGGGCGCGGCGCCGAAGGGAACGAAAGCTCGACGATATCGGAGCACATGATCCGCGCCTTCTGGCAGGGCTATGCCAAGATCATGGATCTCCCGGTGGAGGATGTCCAATGAACCAGGCGATCGCACTGCGCTCGGAGATCCAGGAGCTGCTCGATTCCTATGTCGAGACGATCGACAATGACGATCTGGAGGCTTGGCCGGACCATTTCACCGACGATTGCCTCTATGAGATCATCCCCAAAGAGAATGTGGATTTCGACCTCCCGGCGCCGCTGATCCGGTGCGAGAACAAGCACATGCTGCGCGATCGTGTCACAGCCTTGCGGAACGCGAACATCTACCCGCCGACGATCTACCGCCATTTCGTGTCGGGACTGAAGATTTCGCGCCATCAGGGCGATGAGGTCGAGTTCACCGCGAACTACCTGGTCATGTCGACCGGCCTCGAAGGCGAGACGAAGATCTATCAGGCCGGCCGCTATGTCGATCGCGCCGTTCGCCTCGACGGCCGATGGCGGTTCGCGAGCAAGCGCGCGATCTTCGACACGAGCCGCGTGGCGACGCTGCTGGCCCTGCCGGTCTAGCGTAGATACGAAATCCGTATGGCTAGGCGATTATAATAGTATTTTCGGTATGCCAGCCGGAGGGCTAGACTCAGACGCGAAGAAGAAGCGTTAGGAGCGGAGAGATGAGCAACAATCGTATTGATGCCGTGGTGTCTGACATCGTGAACGGAATTCGTCAGGCGCTTATCAAGCATGAAGTGACGTTCGATGAATATCGGGCCGGCGTCATGTATGCCGTGAAAACGGGCGAGGCGGGCGAGATTCCGCTTCTACTCGACGTCTTCCTGAACTCGACGATCAGCGACATCGAGAATGCCGCCTACGGCGGCACCGAGGGGACCATCGAAGGCCCCTATTATCTGCCAAACGCCCCGCTCATCCCGAACGGCGGGGAAATTCTCACCTATGACGATGATCGCAACGTCCCGATGATCGTCCGCGGAACGGTCAAGGATCTCCAGGGCAGGCCCGTCGCCGGCGCCACCGTCGATATCTGGCATTCGACGCCGGACGGCTATTATGGCGGCATCCACAACGATATCCCGGCGAACTATTATCGGGGCAAGGTTCTGACGGACGCCGAAGGCCGGTATTTCGTCCGGTCGACCGTGCCCGTTCCCTACAAGATTCCCGACCAGGGTCCGACCGGCGCCCTGCTGGAAATGATGGGCGGGCATAGCTGGCGGCCGGCACACGTCCATTTCAAGGTCCGCGCCGACGGCTATCATACACTCACCACGCAGAGCTATTTCGAGCAGGGCGACTATGTGGACGACGACTGCTGCAATGGCGTCCGTCCGGTCCAGATCAAGCCCGATGTGCAGGAAAATGGCGAGAAGGTGATTGAGAACGACTTCCAGCTCGCGCCCGACGTCATCGCATCGCGCGCGGCCTGACGCCGATCATACCCAAAAGGTTTTCATCATGTGTCATATTGAGCAATGCAGCTCGTTTCCGAGCGGCGATGCGGGCGCGCTGTTTCAGGACCGCGAGATCAGCGGCTATCGGTTCGGAGACGATGCGTCCGACCGTTGCATCGCCGTGTTGCCGGACATTTACGGCTGCACCTCGTTCTACCGGGGCTTTGCAGCCCACCTCGCCGCCCGCGGCGCTGTTGTCGACCTGATCCGCACATTCGAGGATCTTGGCAAGCTCGCCGAGCATACACGCGAAGCGGCATTCGAACGGCGTCATCGGCTGAAGGACCGCACGTTCGTCGATGCATTCGAACGCTACGCACGGCGGCGCGGGATCGGCGGAGTCGTCGGCTTTTGCATCGGCGGCCTGTTTGTCTATGAGTTGGCGCGCCGAAACCTGCCGGCCGCGCTGGTCAGCTTCTACGGCTTCCCGCAGGGGCTTCCAAACCAGGAAGCGGTCGATGTCCCCCTCACCTACCTCGACACGGTGACGACGCCGCATCTGACGCTGTTCGGGGCCGAAGACGATCTGATATCTGAGGAAGTCCAGACGCGGCTGGCGGGCATCGGCCAGCGTCAACCGGCGTGTCAGGTGCGCGTCTTCACCGGATCGGGACACGGCTTCCTGACCGATCTCGACGGCGCCGACGCGGGCCGTCGCGACAATGCCGCCAAAGCGCTCGCGCTCTGCGAGGAGGCGCTGTTTGCAACGGCGCGGACGGCCGCATGAAGCCCTTCGTCTCCGACGTCCCCGCCTCGCGCGTCGTGTTTGGGGCGGGCACGCTGTCGGATTTGCGATCCGAGGTCGCCCGTCTCGGCATTCACCGGGCGTTTTTCCTCTCGACCGCCGCCCAGCGCGAGACGATAGCGGTGGCGCGAGCATCGATGGCCGATCTCTTCGCGGGCGAGTTTGCCGACGCGGCCATGCATACGCCGGTCGCCGTCACCGATACGGCGCTCGCGGCGCTGCGCGCAGCCGATGCCGACGGCCTCGTTTCGATCGGGGGAGGCTCGGCGATCGGGCTGGGCAAGGCGCTCGCCCTTCGCACCGGCCTGCCGCATCTCGCCGTTCCGACCACCTATGCGGGGTCCGAAATGACGCCGATCCTCGGCCAGACCGAAGACGGCGTGAAAACGACGATGCGCGATCCGGCCGTCCAGCCGGCCAGTGTCCTCTACGATGTCGAACTGACGCTGACCCTGCCTGCCCAGATGTCAGGAGTGAGCGGCCTCAATGCAATCGCCCACGCGGTCGAGGCACTCTATGCCCCCGATGCTGACCCGATCATCCTGCTGATGGCCGAAGAGGGTATCCGCGCGCTCGCCGGCAGTCTGCCGCTGATCGCCAAGGATGCACAGAATGGCG
This sequence comes from Sphingopyxis sp. DBS4, assembly GCF_024628865.1. NCBI lineage: Bacteria > Pseudomonadati > Pseudomonadota > Alphaproteobacteria > Sphingomonadales > Sphingopyxidaceae > Sphingopyxis > Sphingopyxis sp. DBS4. The sequence goes on along the minus strand of NZ_CP102388.1, from coordinate 24,382 downwards.
AGGCCCGATCGGACGCGCTCTATGGCGCCTGGCTTTGCGCTACATGCCTCGGACGCACGACGGTCGCGCTCCATCACAAGCTATGCCATGTGCTGGGTGGAACATTCGATCTCCCCCACGCCGAGACGCACGCCGCTGTCCTGCCCCATGCCTGGGCCTATAATGCGCCCGCAGTGCCGGAGGCGGCGGCAAAGCTGCGAAGGGCCTTGGCCACCGATCGACCCGCGCAATCTCTCTTCGACATGACGGCCTCGTTCGGCGCGCCGACCGCCTTGCGCGACCTTGGCATGCCGAAGGACGGCATCGATCGGGCGGTCGAGCTGATCTTCAAGAATCCTTATGCGAATCCGCGTCCGCTGGAGCCGGACGCGATCCGTGCTCTGCTCGAAGACGTCTGGGCCGGCCGGAGGCCGAACGCGTGATGGAGCGGGACGATGATCCCGCGGACCGAACCGGCAGCGCGGCGAAGCTCCAGATTTTGGGAAACACTATGAGTTGGATCGATATAGGCCCTGTCGGCATCGTCGACGAAGGTGAGGTTGCCGGCGTCAACGCCAATGGCACGCCGCTCGCCATCTTCTGCAAGGAAGGTCGCTTCTTTGCGCTTCATGACCTGTGCACCCACGGCCAGGCCCGGCTATCGGAAGGGTTCGTCGAGGATGGCTGCATCGAGTGCCCCTTGCACCAAGGTCTTTTCGACATCGAGACGGGCGCGCCGCGCTCGCCGCCGGTGACGGTGCCAGTGCGGACCTATGGCGTGCGCGAGAATAACGGCCGCCTGGAGGTCATGCTGGAAAGTCAGGCCGATGAAGGATGAGGTCTTTGTCGTGGTCGGCGGCGGCCAGGCCGGTGGATGGATCATCAAGACGCTTGGCGCGGAGGGCTTTTCCGGCCGCATCGTCCTGATCGGCGAGGAAAGGCATCCTCCCTATGAGCGGCCGCCGCTCTCGAAAAATGCGCTGCGCGATGCGGAGGCAATTTCCGAGACGGCCCTTTTGTCGATCGAGAGCCTGGCCGAAGCCAATGTCGAGAGCTGGCTGGGCGAAGAAGTCATCGAGATCGATCGCTCCGCGCAAACGGTTCGATGCGCCAGCGGCCGCGAAATCCACTATGATCGGCTCTTTCTGGCAACGGGGAGCCGGCCCCGCGTTCCCGACTGGATGGCCGGGCAGAAATCCGACCGTATCCATCTGCTCCGCACCATCGATGATGCCGCCGCGCTCCGTTCCAGCCTCTCCGGCACGAAGCACCTCCTCATCGTGGGCGGCGGCTGGATCGGCCTTGAAGTCGCGGCCACGGTCCGCAGTCTTGGCATTGCCGTCACCGTGGTCGAAGCCGCGCCCCGGCTGTGCCAGCGCTCGGTCCCGGAGCCGGTCTCCGATTGGCTGAGGGCGCTGCACGAGAGCCATGGCGTCGCCTTTGTCATGGGCCGCTCGGTTGTCCGGCTCGCGGTGCAGCCTGACGGTCTCATGCTCGAACTGGATGACGACACCGCCCGGATCGCGGACCGCGTGCTCGTATGCGTCGGCGCAATTCCCAATGTCGCGCTCGGCGAGCTGGCCGGCCTGGACGTGAGCAATGGCATCCTCGTTGATGAATTCGGTGGAACTTCGGACCCGCGGATTTTTGCTGCGGGTGACGTGGCCTGCTTCCCCTGCTGCTACGCGGGGCAAGTGACCCGGCGCGAAAGCTGGGCCAACGCCCAGAACCAGGCCATTGCCGCCGCGAAGGCCGCGTTGGGCAATCACGTCCGCTACGCCGACCTGCCATGGCTCTGGTCCGATCAATATGGACACAACATCCAGATTGCCGGGCTTCCGGAACGGGCCGCAAGCACGCTCTACAAGGCGGGACCGGCCGCCGGCAGCGGCTGCTGGGTCGGCCTCGATGCACAAAACCATCCGGTCGGGGCCGTCGGCGTGGACGCGCCGAAGCTGTTCCGACCGATTCTCAAGGCCCTTAAGGATAACGCAGACATGGATCTCTCCGACTGGCAACCGACGCATTTCTGCCGCGGAGCTGCCGCATGAGCGCGGAAGTCGCCTTGCTCCAGAAGCGGCGCGCCGCTGCCCTGCCGGCGGCGCTGGTGCGGTCGGTCGAGACCTTCATCGTCGACATCCCGCTGCGGCGCGTCCACAAGCTCAGCCGCGCGGTGCTCACTCACCAGAGTTACCTGATCGTTCGGCTCACGACGGCCGACGGCGTTCAGGGCATTGGCGAGGCGACGGTTCCGGGCGGTCCCTGGTGGAGCGGGGAATCCGTCGAAGCGATGCGCGCCCTGTTCCTCAACCATATCGCGCCGCTGCTCGACGGGCGTGACATATTCTCGGCGAACGCCATAATGGCCGAGATCGATCAGGTTGCCTATGCGAACGCCGCCCTCAAATCCGCGGTCGAAACGGCGCTTCTCGATGCGGCCGCCCGCACCCTGTCGATCCCGATGAGCGGCCTGTTCGGTGGCAGGATCGCAGACGCGTTGCCGGTGCTCTGGGTGCTGGCGACTGGCGAGCTTGAGGCCGATGTTGCCGAAGCGCAGGCAAAAATTGACGCCAGACTGCATCGCCGCTTCAAGATCAAGGTCGGCCGCGGCGATCCCGGCGACGATGCGCGACGCGCCGTCGAGACCGCCAGCGCGATAGGCTGTCCCTGCTCGATCGACCTCAATGAGGCGTGGAGCTTTGCGGATTCCACGCGCGCATTGGCTATTCTTGATGGCTCCGGGGTCGATATCCTGGAACAGCCGCTGCCCCGCGCCGATCTTCCGGGGCTTGCCGATCTCGCGCGGCGCTCCAGCCTCGCGATCATGGCTGACGAGAGCGCCTGCAGCACGAGCGACATGATCGCGATTATCCGGGAACGGGCGGCCAGTTATGTGTCGCTGAAAATCTCAAAAGCCGGCGGCCCCAGCCGGATGCTCGCGATTGCCCGCATGGCGCAGGCCGCTGGCATCAATCTCTTCGGGGGCACTGCCCTGGACAGCTCGATCGGCACTGCCGCCAACATCCAATGCTGCTCGACGCTGCCGCTCGCCGGCGGGACCGAGCTTTTCATGCCCCTCCTGCTGGCGGACGACATTCTGGAGGAGCCGCTGGTCTACCGCGATTTCTGCGTGGACGTGCCGTCGGGCGTCGGCCTCGGTGTGACGATCGATGAAGCCAAGCTGCGCCACTACGAGCGCAAATAAGGAGCCTCCCATGCCATTTTTCGTCGCCACCATCGAGAACAAGCCTGGGACCGAGCAGGCGCGGGCAAACGCCCAGGAAGCGCATCGCGAATATCTTCGCGCACAGGCCCATCGCATCCTTATCGGCGGCGCCGTGCTTGACGAGGCGGAGACAGCGCCGCGCGGCTCGGTCTATGTCTTCGAGGCCGAGACTGCGCGCGAGGCGCAGCGCTTCACCGACGAAGATCCGCTAACTGTTGCGGGAACGCGCAGCGCCATCACCATCCGCCCATGGCGGCAGGCGGTGTTCAATCGCGGCTATGTTCTCGGCACGCCCGAAGCGGGGGCGCCCTTCCCCGGCCCTGTGCGAGATTGAACGCGATCGGCTGCGACGGCCATCGGCGGCAACGCGAATATCACCGGAAAAGACAATCGATCAGGAGGAGCCATGAAATCATCGGCAACAGGAAATCCGGCGGGCTGTGTATTGCCGGACAGGACAATCGTGACGCGGTTGCGAAGGCATGTTCATAAGCAGACCGACGAAAGTCTGAATGATCGTTTCGGTATCAGCTATAATACATGGCGCCGGCTCATAAGCGGCCGGCCGGTAAGGGCGTCCCTTCTCTCACGCCTGGAGATGCGTCTGGATTTGATCGAGCAACGATCGACCGACCTGAAATTGGACTCCTGAACCGGGTCAGTTCGGTCAGTCGCCGCCGATCCACCACGATCGACTGGCTGCACCAACGCTCGCAAATCGATCAGCTCGTTGTTCTCGGCGAGCGGCCGAGCGGTGGCCATCAGGCGTAGGACGACACCTCGACCAAGCTGCCGTCGGGATCGCGGATGTAGACCGAGCGGATCGTGCCGCGCGCGCCGCTTTTGTTGGTCGGACCCGCAATGATCGCAACGCCTAGGCCGCGAAAATGCGCGACAACGTCGTCGGGCGCCATGTCGGTCAGGAAGCACAGGTCCTGGCCTCCTGCTTCGGGGTGATCGGCGGTGAACCAGTCCTCCTGGCTGACGGTTAGCGGCCGCAGGTTGATCTTCATCGAACCGAAAGTCATGCTGGTCCTTGTATCGCCTCTCGGGGACTGTGCATCGTGGCGCTCCATGCCCAGGACGCGGACATACCATGCGGCGGACACCTCGACGTCGCGGACGTTGAAGACAAGATGGTCGATGGCGTTGACTTTCAGCATGGGGACTCCGATTTACCGCGTCAGCCAAATGGGTCGGTTCGCATTCCAATATTCTCCTATTTCATCATTTTGTGAACGACGTCCAGAAATGCCACCGTCGCGGGTCTCAAAGTCTCTTTAGAATACATGATATTGATCGGGATGATTGTGTCTGGTCCCGATATATGCCGAAAGCGAATATGGGGCCAATTGAGCGCAGCGACTGACTCAGGGACGATCGACACGGCAATTCCGCTCGCCACCAGCCCCATCGCCGACGTCACATCGTCCGTTACCTGAATCACATGCGGCGTGACCCCTGCGTTTCCAAGGAAGTGCAGGACTTCATCCGCAAAATTCGGGCGGCCGCCCTGAGGGAACAGGACCAGCGGCTTCGTCGCGACCTCGCCCGGATCGATATCGCCGTTCTTGTCGTCGGCCGACATTGCGGGGAAGGCCGCCATAAGCCTTTCTGTGCCAACCGTTTCGATCTCCATATCGGCTTCAATCGGGTAATAGCGCGCAAACCCGACATCGAGGCGATGCGCGCGCAGGGCCTCGATCTGCTCGGCCTTTCCGACCGTATGCAGCACAATCTCCACATCGGGCACTTCCGAACGAAAGCGCCGCAGAACCTGGGGAAGATAGCCATAGATGCTGGAGCCGTAGAAGCCGATCTGAAGCTGGCCTCGCTCGCCTCGACCGGCGGCGCTGCTCCTATCGACCATCCGCTGCACCTGGGTCAGCGTCTTGCGAGCTTCGGCCAGAAATTCGACGCCCGCGGGCGTAAGGGACACGCCTTTCGTGCTTCGGGTGAACAGCGCGTGACCGACCTCCGCTTCCAGCGCTTGGATCGCTCGTGTCAGCGGCGGTTGAGATACGTTCAATAATCGCGCTGCGGCGGTGACGTTCTGTTCCTCAGCGACTGCGACAAAATAGCGCAGTTGATACAGCTCCATCCAACCCTCCCGGCGATGCGCGAAACGTATGACCTACCCCATCTAATAGTATTTTCCCGCATTGCTACCCGGATTTAAGGTTCAAGATCAGCAGTGGACCTTCGCTCCAAGCGCGTGGGTAAGCCGCCATCAAAAATGAAAACGACAATAATCGCAGGTGGAACAGGTAGATGTTCTGAAAAAGGGGACTGGGAAATGAAAAGCAAAGCTATCGAAGTTCAATCACGCGCGCAGTGTTTATCAAAGGCAGGCTACAGATCATCGTCTGCGCTCGGCCTGGTTCTGGTTGTTGTCGGTTGTCTCGTTTCCCAGCCGGCATTTGCCCAGGCAGAGCCTGACGCAACGCCGGAGCACGCGCCAGTGACAGACACGCAAAGCGCGACCGGCAATGCCCGCAATGCTGACGCTTCCGCTGATATCGTCGTAACCGCGAACAAGCGCGAACAGTCGCTGAGGGACGTCGGCATGTCCATCAGCGCGGTCGGTGGCGACCAACTCCGCTCGCAGGGCATCACCGACGTCAAAGATCTGGTTCGTGTCGTTCCAGGCCTCACCTTCGCCGTCAGCCAGAAGGGCGCCCCCGTCTATACGATACGCGGCGTCGGCTATTATGAGGAATCCCTAGCCGCTTCGCCCGCCGTGAGCGTCTATGTCGACCAGATCGGCTATTCCTTCCCGATCGAGGCGAAGGCCGCCGGTCTCGATCTCGAACGCGTCGAGGTGCTGAAGGGGCCGCAGGGAACCCTCTACGGGCAGAGTTCCACCGGCGGCGCAATCAACTACATGGCGTCACCTCAAGCTTTGTACGCTGAACAACGATTTTCCGGACATAATGTGAACATTGGTGTCAGGCAGCGGCGCGAAGGTACTGGTAGAGGGTTTCGCGGCTGATGCCCATGTCGCGCGCGATGGTCGCCTTGCGTTCACCGGCGGCAACGCGGCGGTGCAGATCGGCAATCATCTCATCCGAGAGCGACCGTTTCCGCCCCCGATAGGCGCCGCGCTGCCGAGCGATCGCAATGCCTTCGCGTTGCCGTTCGCGGATCAGGGCGCGCTCGAACTCAGCAAACGCACCCATGACCGAGAGCATCAGATTGGCCATCGGGGAGTCCTCCCCCGAGAAGGACAGGCTTTCCTTCTCAAACTCGATCCGGATACCTCGCTTGGTGAGGCCCTGGACCAGCTTGCGCAGGTCATCCAGATGGCTCTGTTGCAAAGATTGGCGGCAGTCAGAGGTAGGCTGTCGCTCTGCGCCGATCAGGCGGCTGCTGCGAAATGGTGGTTGAGCATGCCCATGGCCTCCGTCAGCGCCGAGGGCCCAATGCCAAAAGCTCTCTCCACAAGGCGCACCTCGCCCCTGATGCCGGGCTGCAGGCACCAGGGGCGAGCCTGTCCTTTGCGCAGGGCTCGCATGACTTCGAATCCCTTGATCGTGGCATAGGCCGTGGGGATCGATTTGAAACCGCGCACCGGCTTGATCAGTATCTTGAGCTTTCCGTGATCGGCCTCGATCACGTTATTGAGATACTTCACCTGCCGGTGGGCCGTCTCCCGGTCCAGCTTTCCTTCGCGCTTCAATTCGGTGATCGCTGCACCATAGCTCGGCGCTTTGTCGGTATTGAGCGTGGCAGGCTTTTCCCAGTGCTTCAGGCCTCGCAGGGCCTTGCCCAGGAACCGCTTCGCTGCCTTGGCGCTGCGGGTCGGCGACAGGTAGAAATCGATCGTGTCGCCCCGCTTGTCGACTGCCCGGTACAGGTAGGTCCACTTGCCCCGCACCTTGACGTAGGTTTCATCCAGGCGCCAGCTCGGATCAAAGCCACGCCGCCAGAACCAGCGCAGCCGCTTCTCCATCTCCGGGGCGTAGCACTGGACCCAGCGATAGATCGTCGTATGGTCGACCGAAATGCCGCGTTCCGCCAGCATTTCCTCAAGGTCGCGATAGCTGATCGGATAGCGACAATACCAGCGCACCGCCCACAGGATCACATCACCCTGGAAATGGCGCCACTTGAAATCCGTCATCGTTCCGTCCGTCCAATCTCCGCCAAGCATGCTCAAGCTTCACGATTTTTGCAACAGAGCCCGGGTGAGCGTCACCACCTTGTCGAGGACGGGAAAATTCTGAGGGAACTGACACTTGCCGACCTGTCGCTGCGAGTGCGGCAACGCATGATGTACGAATACGACTTCGGCGATTTCTGGGAGCACGAGATCCGCGTCGAAGCGCGTGAACAACCGAGCGCAGACAAGCCCTGGCCGGTCTGCACCGATGGTGCTCGCGCCGGTCCGCCTGAGGATATCGGCGGACCGGGTGGATATGAGCGATTGCTCGAACGTCTCGATGAATTGCGCTTCGATCAGGGAAATGGCCTGGATGACTTTCTGGATGAAAACGATACCAGCGACGGCGAGGAAGATGACGGCGAAGAGTGGACGCCAGCTGACCGCGCCGGGTTCGACGGTCCAGATGATCCGCTGCTGCGCTACGATCCAGATTCCATCGATCGCCGCGCCATCAATCTCGCGTTGAAGGCTGAGTTTGTCGGCAAGGACCGGCCAATGTCTGTGGACTGATGCTCAGGCAAGCTCGGCTTGAGCGCGTCTGTCATCGCGTACCCGCATGATCGTCTGCCGGCTTGTCGAGAACGCCTTGCTGAGCGCGGACACGGTTTCGCCGCTTTCAAGGCGGCGCTCGACCTCGGCGCGCTCGTCTGTTGTAAGGCTCGCAGGCCGTCCGATGGCCTTGCCCTCCGCCCGCGCGCGGCGTAGCCCGGCCTGGGTGCGTTCGATCAGCAGGTCGCGCTCGAATTCGGCGACCGCGTTGATAACGCCCATCGTGAGCTTGCCTGTCGACGAGGTGAGATCGACGCCGCCCAGCGCCAGGCAGTGGACGCGAACGCCCATGCGATCGAGATCGGCGACGGTGCTCGCCACATCCATCGCGTTGCGGCCGAGCCGGTCGAGCTTGGTGACGACGAGGACGTCGCCATCCTCTAGCCGGTCAAGCAACCGGGCAAAACCCTTGCGTTCTTTCGCCGCAACCGACCCGGAGATGGTTTCGGCGACGATCCGCCGCGGCTGCGCTGCAAAGCCAGCGGCCTCAATCTCGTGCAACTGGTTGTCGGTCGTCTGGTCGACGGTCGAAACGCGCAGATAGGCAAAGGTGCGTGACATGGATCCGGCCTCGATTGTCCGGAAGGGGTGTCCAGTAAAATTGGTGTGTCCGCAAGATGGTAAGGCTATTTTATGGACAGGGTTAGCTGTAGGTGACCGTAACCGGTCGGTTTCGGACGGCGGCACCGATGTGCCGGCCAATGAGTTCCCTTCTTCATGGAGGAATGAGCTCATGCGCTTCACCATCACCCTCACCGCAGCAACGGACGACAGGCCAACCAGCGGCATATCCATCGCCGTCATCGAACGCGACGACGACACGCTTACGATCGATGATCTCGGTCTCAGGATCGCGGAGAGCAAGCGACTGCTGGCCGCGCTGCAGCTCGCTGTGGTTCAGACCCAGGCGCTCGACTGGTGTCGCCGCCAGCGCGCTTGTCCGTGCTGCGGATCAGCAAGGCAAATCAAGGATCATCGTTCGATCATGGTGCGCACGCCGTTCGGAAAGATCGCCGTGCCAAGTACCAGGTTCCGGCGATGTACATGTAAACCCACAGCGGGTATCGCGGCGCCGATCGTGGCGGCGCTGCCCGAACGCGTCACGCCGGACCTTCTCGAGCTAGAGGCGCGCTGGGCTTCGCTCGCGTCCTACGGCATCACCGCGGAACGCCTTGCCGACGTCCTTCCGATCGGTGACGCGATCAACGCGACGACGATCCGGCAGGACACCCTACGCGTCGCGGAGCGTTTGGAAGCCGAGCTTGGCACCGAGCGACGCTGTTTCATCGAAGGCTGCGAGGCGGACTGGACCGATGGTCCGCTGCCAGGACCGCCTGTCACTGTCGGGATCGATGGAGGCTATGTACGATCATGGTACGATCGGCCGAACAATTTCGAGGTGATCGTGGGTAAGTCCGTCGTCGATCCGGGCGAGGATGGCGAAATTAGCGAGCCAACGCGCCGGTTCGGCTTCGTGGTCGGACATGACGACAGGCCGCGTCGTCGCCTTCATGAATTGCTGCTGGAGCAAGGCGTCGGGATGGACCGTGAGATCACCTTCATGTCCGATGGTGGCAGGAACGTCCGCAATCTTCAATGGGACATGCGGCCGAACGCCGAGCATGTCCTCGACTATTTCCACATCGCCATGCGGGTGACGGTCATGCAGCAGATCGCGCGCGGATTGCCGCCCCCATCCGAGACGGATAAAGACGTGGCCGTCGCCACTCTCGAGCGAGTTCGGCACTTCCTCTGGCACGGCAACTGGCGCCGTGCTCTCGACCTAATCGGCGACGTCGAGACCAGAATGCTTGGTGCGACAGATCCGGATGTCACCGACGAGCCGATGAGCCACCCACAGGTCTCGCCGCAAGCTCGCAATCTCCTCAAGCATTTGCGGGAGTTCGAAAGCTATATCAGCGCCAATGCCAGCATGATCCCGAACTATGGCGAGCGACGACGATATGGCGAAGCAGTCTCGACCGCCTTCGTGGAATCGACCGTCAACCAGGTCGTCGCAAAGCGCTTCGCAAAGAAGCAACAGATGCAGTGGACGCCCAGAGGGGTGCATCTGCTTGTGCAACTCCGCGTCCGTACCCTTGATGGCACGTTGGCCAATGACTTTCAGAGGTGGAGGGACGAACGGAAGGCGGCATGACCCCCAACTTTCTCATGCTCCCCATTTACGGAATGGACGCCAAAGAGAATTACGCGGAAGCCTGATCTTGTCTCTCGCGCGTCACTTTCTTCTTTCAATCCGTTCGCTGCCACCCGTTATGCGCGCTCGCGCGCTCGGCCCGGCTCGTCCAAAAATGATGCTATAAACAATCATATTCGGCGTCATACCGCTTCCTTTCTCGCGCGCTCCGGCATATCCTCCGCAGCTACCCGGAATTTTAGCGGCTAAAACCAACCCCCTTGCGGAAGAAAGAAACCGAACCTGTGTATCGGAAGGTTCTCGCGATTAACATTAACCGCTTCTTGGCCTTAAGACGGCTCAAGAAAAAAGACCTCGCGGAGAACGCGGGGCTGTCTGTGTCCTTCGTATCTGACGTTACAGCCGGTAAGGGAAACCCGTCGCTCGAAACAATCGCCGCCATCGCAAATGCTCTGGAAGTCCCGCTCGTCGCGCTACTGGAACCGCCGCCTATCGGCACCGATGGCTGGGACGCCAGCCTAGCTGATACCTTATCAAAAGAAGATAAAAAGCTGGGGCTTCCTCCCGGTTATAAGCGCGTTTCCGCTATCGTCACGGATCATCAAGCGTTTCAGATAGCACAATGGCACAAGGCTGCCCACGCTAAGTTGCGTCGGTCCTGACAATCCCCCCAATCTGAACCTAATTCTTTGCAATCGTTCTGGTTGCCTCCATGAAAATTCCGGTATATCCCTTGCGTCCATTTTGTTTTGGCAGGGACGGTGCTTCATGGAGGCCAAGGGGGAACCCGCTCAAGATACGGTAAAAGAGCGTGCGAAGGAGATGCTTCGCCGCTCCATGCAACCGCTTATGTTGGATGCGCTTGCCGACCCCAAGACCGTTGAGCTGATCCTGAACGCCGATGGCAAGCTATGGCTGGAACGCCTTGGCGAACGCATGATCTGCATCGGTAAGGTCGCCCCAAGCCGGGCCGAGGCGATCATCAAGGCGGTCGCTGGCTATCATAACAAGGAAGTGACGCGGGCCTCCCCGGTTCTGGAAGGCGAGTTTCCTATAGATGGCTCGCGCTTCGCCGGACAGATGCCCCCGGTCGTGCCCGCGCCGACCTTCGCCATCCGAAAACGCGCCGTGGCGATCTTTACCCTCGAACAATATGTGGAGGGCGGGATTATGACGGCGGAGCAATGCAGCCTCATCCATGAGGCTATCCGCGCGCACCGCAACATTCTGGTGATTGGCGGCACCGGCAGCGGCAAAACAACGCTAGTGAATGCCATTATCAACGGGATGGTGGACGCGGACCCGACCGAACGGCTCGTAATCATTGAAGATACCGGCGAGATTCAATGCGCCGCTGAAAACTACGTCCAGTTCCACACGTCCCCGCAAATCACCATGACGGCGCTGCTCAAAACCACGCTGCGGATGCGGCCCGATCGTATCCTAGTGGGCGAGGTGCGCGGCCCGGAAGCCCTCGACCTGCTCATGGCGTGGAACACCGGCCACGAGGGCGGAGCGGCCACGCTGCACGCCAACAACGCCGAAGCGGGCCTTAGCAGGCTCCAAATGCTCATCAGTATGCACCCCGATTCACCACGGCCGATTGAGCCGCTGATTGGTGATGCGGTGCATTTGATCGTCCACATCGCGCGCACGCCAGAGGGTCGCCGCATTGAAAGCCTGCTGGAAGTCGGGGGCTTCGTGGATGGGAAATACATTTTGCGCAAACTGTGAAGGAGCATGACATATGACGTTGTTTTGGAATGACGCCGCCGCCCGCCGTAAGGCGCTCATATGGGGTATGCTGGGGCTGGCGCTCGTCATGCTCCTGCTCTGGCCTCACGCGGCTTGGGCCTCGGATACCACGGGCGGCCTGCCTTACGAATCCTATCTGACCAAGGTGCGCCAGTCGATGACCGGCACCGTCGGTTATACCTTCGCCCTCGTCGGCATCGTCGTTGCCGGTGGTGTCCTGATCTTCGGCGGCGATCTCAACGGCTTTGTGCGAACGCTGTTGCTGATCGTCCTCGTCGCCTCGATGCTCGTCGGCGCTAACTCGGTCCTGTCCTCCATCACGGGCGGCGGTGCGGTGATTACCGGCACCGCTTCGCCCGCGCTGGCAGGCTAAAGGGGAGGGCCGGTCAACATGGCTCTGCGATCAGTGCCTATTCGCCGCTCTGGCGTCCGCAACAATCTGTTTTTGGGTGGGGACCGCGAGCTGGTCATGCTCACGGGCCTAGCGTCGATGGCGCTGATCGTTCCGGCCATCAATTCCTTGAAGGCGTGGGCCGCTGGCCTGCTGATCTGGTTTGCAGGCGTGTGGGCCTGTCGTCTCATGGCGAAATCGGACCCGCTGATGCGGTTCGTTTACATGCGGCACCGCACCTATCGCCCCTACTACCCGGCTCACTCCACGCCCTTCCGCAAGAACGGCCGCCTGCAATTCCGCCGCTACCGGCAACCGGGGAAGAAAAAATGATCCAGACAATCGCTGTCGTCATAGCGATCTTCGGGGCGGCCCTGCTCGCGGTCCTCGCCTTTGCGTCCTTCGCCAACGCGGCCGAACGCAAGCTGGCCCGGTATCGCTCCAAGGATGAAGGGCTTGCCGATCTGCTCAACTATGGGGCGATGGTCGATGATGGCGTAATCGTCGGCAAGAACGGCTCGTTCATGGCCGCGTGGATTTATGAGGGCGACGATAACGCCAGCTCCACCGACCGCCAGCGCGATATGGTCAGCTTTCGGATCAACCAAGCTCTCGCCGGGCTGGGCAATGGCTGGATGATCCACGTTGACGCGCCGCGCCGCCCTGCTGCCGCCTACTCGGCTGCGGGTCTGTCACATTTTCCTGACCCGGTGACGGACGCCATAGATCAGGAAAGGCGCGAATTATTCCAGTCCCTCGGCACCATGTATGAGGGCTATTTCGTCATTACCGCGACCTATTTCCCTCCGGTCATAGCGGAGCAAAAGTTTGTCGAGCTGATGTTTGACGACGATCGGGAGCGGCCGAACAACAAGCAACGCACGGCCGACCTGGTTGAACGCTTCAAGCGCGAAATCACCACATTTGAAAGCCGTCTGTCCTCGGCCGTGAAGCTGACCCGCCTTCGCGCTCACAAGGTCGAAAATGAGGACGGCTCGACCGTGACGCACGACGACTTTTTGCGGTGGCTGCAATTCTGCGTCACCGGCAAAAATCAGCCGGTCGTGCTGCCCTCGAACCCGATGTATCTCGATTCCATCATCGGCGGTGTCGAAATGTGGACGGGCGTAATCCCGCGCATCGGCAACAAGTTCGTCCAGACGGTAGCGATCGAAGGTTTCCCGATGGAATCGACGCCGGGCATCCTCTCGGCGCTGGGCGAGCTGCCGATTGAATATCGCTGGTCCACGCGGTTCATATTTATGGACCTCCATGAAGCTGTGAAACACCTTGAGGATTTCCGCAAAAAGTGGCGGCAAAAGGTTCGCGGCTTCTTCGATCAGGTTTTCCAGACCAACAGCGGCAAGATAGATCAGGACGCCCTTTCGATGGTGGCCGATGCCGATAATGCGCTGGAGGAAGTCAACTCCGGCCTTATTGCACAAGGATACTATACCGGCGTCGTCGTCCTAACGGACGAAAGCCGCGATAAGGTAGAACAGGCCGCGCGCCAGCTTGAAAAGGCTATCAACGCACTCGGTTTCGCGGCCCGTATCGAGACGGTGAACAACCTAGAGGCGTTCTTGGGCACGCTGCCGGGGCATGGCGTCGAAAACGTCCGCCGCCCGATCATCAACACCATGAACCTAGCCGACCTGATGCCGACCAGCTCGATATGGACCGGCCTCGATCATGCGCCGTGCCCGATGTATCCGCCCAGCTCGCCCCCGCTCATGTCTGGCGTCACCAACGGCTCCACGCCGTTCCGGCTCAATCTCCACGTCCGCGACGTGGGGCATAGCTTCATCTTCGGCCCCACGGGCGCAGGCAAGTCAACGCTGCTCGGCCTGCTCGCCGCCCAGCTCCGCCGCTATCCCGGCATGTCCATTTTCGCGTTCGACAAGGGCCTGTCGCTCTACCCGCTGGCGAAGGCGGTGGGCGGGGCGCATTTCACTGTCGCCGGGGATGACGAAAAGCTCGCCTTCTGCCCGCTCCAATTCCTCGAAACCAAGTCCGATCGCGCATGGGCAATGGATTGGATCGACACAATCCTAGCCCTCAACGGCGTGGCGACCACGCCCGCGCAACGCAACGAAATCGGCAACGCCATCGTCAACATGCACGCCAGCGGGGGCAAAACCCTCTCTGAATTTGTGGTCACGATTCAGGATGAAACGGTGCGCGAGGCGATCCGCACCTACACGGTGGACGGCTCTATGGGCCATCTTCTCGATGCGGAACATGACGGCCTGAGCCTGTCGGAATTTACCGTGTTTGAAGTCGAGGAGCTGATGAACCTCGGTGAAAAATACGCGCTGCCGGTCCTCCTCTATCTTTTCCGGCGTATCGAGCGATCTTTGAAGGGCCAGCCTGCCGCGATCATCCTTGATGAAGCATGGATTATGCTGGGGCATCCCGCCTTCCGGGCCAAAATCCGCGAATGGCTCCGGGTGCTGCGCAAGTCCAACTGCCTTGTTCTCATGGCAACGCAAAGCCTGTCTGACGCCGCAAATTCGGGCATCCTTGACGTTATCGTGGAGTCCACCGCGACCAAGATTTTCCTGCCGAACGTCTATGCGCGCGATGACGATACCGCCCAACTCTACAGACGCATGGGCCTCAATACACGCCAGATTGAAATCTTGGCGACGGCCATCCCCAAGCGCCAATATTACTATCTCTCGGAACAGGGGCGGCGGCTCTTTGAGCTGGCGCTAGGCCCCGTGGCCCTGTCCTTCGTCGGCGCGACCGACAAGGAATCCATCGCCACCATTAAGGCCCTTGAAGCGGCCTATGGCCCGGCATGGGTCAACGAGTGGCTGGCCATCCGTGGCGTCGAATCCACCATCAATATCGGCCGCGCGGCGGCGGCCCCCTATACCTCGGAGAAGCTGCATGAGTCTGTTTGACAAGCTGCGGGGGCGGCGAGCTGCGGAAAGCGCCCCGGTTGATCCCAACCCCTACCTGAACGCGCGGCGGCAATGGAATGAGCATGTGGGCGGCATCGCTGCCTCGCGGCGCTTGTGGCAGACTATGGCAATCCTTTCGATGCTGATCGTCCTCGCCGCTGTCGGCGGCATCATAGCGATTGGCAGTCAGTCGAAATTCATCCCTTACGTGGTCCGCGTGGACTCGCTGGGGGACGCGATAGCGACCCAGCGGGCCGATGTGGCTTCGCCGGTCGATGCGCGCGTGGTGCAAGCGCAAGTCGGCTCCTTCATCCAGTCGGCCCGCATGGTGACGGCTGACGTTGAACTCCAAAAGCAAGCCATTTTCCGGGTCTATGGGATGCTCGCGCCGAACGATCCGGCGTTGGCAAAGATGACCGACTATCTCAACGGCAATCCCGACAATACGCCTTTCGCCCGCGCGGCGCGGGAAACCGTGTCGGTCGAAATCGCCTCGGTAATTCAGCAAACCAAGACCTCTTGGCAGGTCGATTGGACCGAGACGGAGCGCGATCGGCAAGGCCAGCCTATCCAGCCTCCGGCGAAAATGCGCGCGCTCGTCACGATCCGCGTTGCGCCGCCCAGCTCGGCCACCACGGAGGAACAAATTAAGCAAAACCCCTTGGGCGTGTTCGTCCAAGATTTCTCTTGGTCGCGCACACTCTGATGGGAGGGACAATCAACATGAAGAAGATCGCCTATTTCGCCGCCGCCCTCGCGGCGCTGCCTTCGATCGCGTCCGCGCAGGACGGCCCGCCGCTTCCCGACGACATGCCGCCCGCGAACGCGCCCATGCCTGCCGGGGGAGGGGCGCAAGTAGATCCCAATGCCTATATCAGCCCGCGCAATCCGAACCTGACGCGCACCCAGCGCGAGGGTCTGTCGATCGCGCGGCGCTGGCAGGCGGAAAGCGCCGAAGGCATCAAGCCGGTGCCGGGCACCGAAGGCGCGGTATTGTTCGCCTTCGGCACCTCCGAACCCTCCGTGGTCTGTGCTGTGCTGCAAATCTGCGATGTGCAGTTGCAGCCGGGCGAGAACATCAATTCGGTCAACGTGGGCGATAGCGCCCGCTGGCTGATCGAACCGGCCGTTTCCAATTCCGGGCCGAACGAAACCCAGCATCTTATCATCAAGCCGCTCGATGCGAACTTGAATACAACGCTGATCGTGACGACCGATCGCCGCACCTACCATATCCGGTTGGTGTCGCACCGGACGCAATTCATGTCGCGGGTGGCGTTCACCTATCCCGATGAAGCGCAAGCCAAATGGGCCGCTTTCCGCGCTCGATCGGACACGGCGCGCGCCGAAAACACGATGGCGGTGCCCGATGGCGCGCGCGGGACGGGCAGGGGAGGGAGCGAATATCTCTCCAATCTCGATTTCCACTATAGCGTTGACGGCCGCGCACGCTGGAAGCCCGTCCGGGTTTACAATGATGGCGTCAAAACCATCATCGAAATGCCGCACGCGATGGAGCAGACGGAAGCGCCATCGCTGCTGATCGTCCGGGCCGGGGGCAGCGTCTCCAAGGCGGCTGATACCTCCATCGTCAATTACCGGCTCCAAGATGGCCGCTACATTGTCGATCAGATTTTTGACCAAGCGGTCCTCATCTCCGGTGTCGGCAAGCGCCAAGAGCGCGTCACCATCACAAGGGGGGGCTGATCGTGCGCGGTGCGATTTTTGTATCAGTGGCTTTCCTGCTTACGAGCTGCGCGGGCGTTTCGCACCGGGACAGCTTCGCCGTTCCGGCTCCTCCCGATCAGGCCCAAGCCCTCGTTGACGATTCCGTGGCGGAGCTGGTGAAACTCTACCCGCCTGCGATTAGCCGGGTGCTGATCCCGACTACCGGGGGCGGGGCCTATGGTGACGGCTTGCGCTCCGCGATGCGCCAAGCAGGCTATGCGGTGATTGAGGCGGGCAAGGGCGTGAAGCCCGATCCTGCGGCCACGCCGTTGCGCTATTACGTCGATCAGCCAATTGCCGATTCCTACCGCGTGACGCTGCGGGTCGGCGCGCAAACTTTCTCCCGCATCTATGGCGTGGATGAAAAGGGTATCTACCCGTCTGCCGGGTGGGCGCTCGATCTGACCGGCGCAACGCCGGAGCTGATCGAACGGGCGAACCGGCCCGTAGCGCCTGCCGCACCTCCTCCCGTTCCGTCGCCCGTCGCCAGCACGCAACCCGGCTTCGGCGGCAATGGAACAGAGGCCGGAACGTGGTCTGTCAGCCTGACGGGCTTCTCCTCCGAAAGCGCAGCACGCGCCTATTGGCGCGCGACGGCGCGCCTTCGCCCTTCGTGGGCGAGCGTGACGCCGCGCTTTGTCCAAAACGGACGCTCTCACGGCATCCAATTCGGACAGTTTCAATCCAGCGCGACGGCGCGCGCCAAGTGCAAGGGCATCCGTGCCGCGCGCTGTGGCGTCGTCAAGGCCGGGTAAGGGGATAGGTTTATGTCTGATGCTGATAGCATGTCGCCGGAAGCCTCGCCGGGCGGTGCAGCGGACGGGAACAGCGGGCGCTTGGTGACGGGAGTTCGCAGGGTCAATAATGCGCCGCTGCTGATCGTCCTCGGCATTGTGGCGCTGTTCATCGCCATCGTGGTGTCGATTATGATTGATCGCTCCTCGGACAATGCGGCGACCAAGGTTCAACCGGCTGTCGGTCAAAGCTCGGCCGATGTTGCGAACAAGGTTGCGGGGACCGCTCCAAGCGGTGCTGCGGAAGTCATGGCGAACGCGCCCCCGCTGCCGCCTGCCGATGGCATCCCGGTCGCGCCGGTCGATCCCAATGCGCCGCCAACCGTCACCGCCTCGCCAGCGCAACCCAACGGCCCCACGGCGGCCGATCTGCGCCGGGCACGCATGGAAGCGATACGCGAAGCACGCCTTGCCCAATTTGGCAGCGCCGTGCGCTCTCCTACCGCCCTGAAATGGCAGGACGGCCGCAATGGGGCATCCTCTGGCGCTGGCGGCATGAGTGGCGGCGCTGATCCGGCAACCCAGCTCGTCGCCCTGCAACAGCAAATGGCCGCTGCAATGGCGCAGGGCCGCCAGCCCTCGGCCTCCGACATTGCCACCCTTACGGCCCTGTCAAACCAAGTGGCCGGGGGAGGAGCCGGAGCCGGGCAGGGTGCCGCCAATGCCCGCCCGCCTGCCAACTATGGCCAGTTCGCCAACAATGCGGGTGGCAATCGCTGGGCCTCGAACAGCCAAGTAGAAGCGCCCTCCCGCTACCAGCTCCGCGCGGGCTTCGTAATTCCCGGCACGCTGATCTCCGGCATCAACTCGCAAATACCGGGGCAGATTGTCGCGCAAGTTTCCCAAAACGTGTTCGATACCGCGACGGGCCGCTATCTCCTGATCCCGCAAGGCTCCCGCCTTGTCGGCGCGTATGATTCCAACCCGGTCTTTGGGCAGACGCGCGCGCTCATCGCGTGGCAACGGATCATCTTTCCTGACGGCAAGGCGATCGACCTTGGCGCTATGCCGGGGTCGGACAGCGCGGGCTATGCCGGGTTCCATGACCAAGTGAACGCGCATTGGTTCCGTATCTTCGGCTCCGCTCTGCTCATGTCTGGTGTGACCGCTGGCGTAACCCTTAGTCAGCCGCAAACCGGCCTCAACGCCAATGGCACCATGTCCGCCAGCCAAGCCCTTAGCCAAGCTCTCGGCCAGCAGCTCGGACAGACCACGGCGATGATGATTGAGCGCAATCTGAACATATCGCCCACGCTGATTATCCGGCCCGGCTTCCGCTTCAATGTGGTCGTCGTGAAAGACCTCACATTTTCAAAGCCTTACCGCTCATTCGATTATTGACGCCAGATGAAAGGGAGCAAGCAAAATGAAGTCTCGAATTTTAGCCGCTAAAATTTCTTTGGCGATCACTCTCGCGCTGGCGGCCCCGTCCGCCAATGCGCAAATCTCGGTTATCGACGTTGCGAACGTCCGCCAGACAACCGTTTCCGCGCTGCAAAACGTCGCCACGGTGGCGAAGCAAATCCAGCAGTATCAGACGCAGCTACAGCAATACCAAAATATGATTCAGAACACGGTCGGCGCGCCGGTCCAGCTCTGGCAGCAGGCTACGCAAACGATCGACAGCCTCCAAGGGCAGGTCAATCAAATCAGCTCGTTCGCTCGTCAAGCTGGCGACGTGAACACCTACATGAATCAATTCAAAAATCCGTCTTACTATCAGACCAATGCTTGCACGTTCGGGAACTGCACGGCGGCGCAGCGCGCGGCGGCTCTGTCCGCTACTCGCGCCCGCACGACAAGCCAGATGGCCGCAAATGCCGACGCTATGAACGGCATCAACAGCGCCATGACAACGCTTGCGTCTGACGGCCAGCGCCTCGACCAGTTGCAGGCCAATGCCACGGGTGCGAGCGGGCAAATGCAAGCCCTGTCCTACGCCAATCAATTTGCGGCCCAACAAGCCAGTGAGTTGCAGAAAATTCGCGGCGTCCTGCTCGCGCAAAGCGCCGCGCTGACGGCTCAATCGCAATATCAGCTCGATCGCGATGCTGCGGCAACAGAGGCATCGGCCGCAATGCGGAAAACCAAACCGACGCCGATCGGAACCTATCAGAATTAAGGAAAGCCCATGCCGAAATTGCGTCAACTTATCGCCGCGTCCTGCTGCACCGCTACACTTCTTCTCGCGGCCTGCGGCAAGTCCGAGGCCGAACCGAAAACGATGCTCTATTACTCTCAACACCTAGACGAAGCCCGCGAGAAGGTCGCCCGATGCAAATCCGGCGTCGAAACCGACGCGGAGTGCCAAGAAGCGGGCAGCGCACTAGCGCACGAAACCAAGCCGACGCCGATCGGAACCTATCAGAATTGAGGATAGCACTATGAAGGCTCTGGCTCGCCTACACCTGTCCGCCTTGGGGGTGGCGCTCACGCTCGCCGCGACTCCCGCCTATGCGCAATCGCAAGGTATGCTCGATAATGTTCTGAACAAATATAAGAGCATGGCGGCGGCGTGGGCGAGCGTCTTCACAACGCACGCGACAATTCTATTCGGCACACTAGCGGCGGTCAGCCTCATTTGGACGTTCGGGGTAATGGCGTTGCGCCGCGCCGATCTTGGCGAATTTGCTTCGGAAGCAATTCGCTTCGCCATCTTCTGCGGCTTCTTCTGGTGGCTGCTCATCAACGGCCCGGCGATCGGCTTGGCGATCATTGAAGGGCTGCGCTCGTTGGGTGCGCAGGCATCCGGCCTGCCTAACAATCTCGCGCCATCGGGTATTGTGGACATTGGTTTCGACATTTTCCGCCAAGCTGTCGAAGCGTCCAGCGTCCTAACTCCGGTCGATTCCGCTCTTTCTATCTTGGTTTCGCTGGGCATCCTGATTGTTTTGGCTCTCGTCGGCGTGAATATGCTGCTGCTGTTGGCCTCCGGCTATGTCCTCGCCTATGCCGGGGTTATCTTTTTGGGCTTCGGCGGCGCGCGGTGGACCAGCGATATTGCGCTGAACTATTTCAAAACGGTGGTCGCGGTGGGCGCGTCCCTGATGACGATGGTTCTTATCGTCGGCGTCGGCAAAACCTTCCTTGACCAATATTATGCCGCAACGGGCGAGGGTTCGTCTCTCCAAGATTTAGGGACCATGCTTGTCTTCGCGGTCGTCCTTCTGGCGCTCGTAAACAAGGTTCCCGCGATGGTCGGGGGCGTTATAAGCGGCGGCTCGATCCACGCGGCGGGCGGTATCGGAGCCTTTGGGGCAGGGGCCGCGCTGGGTGCTGCCGGGATGGCCGCTGGGGCGGCGGCCACGGGTGGGGCTATGATCGCTGCTGGCGCGATGAACGCTGCGGGTGGAGCCAGCGCGATCAAGGCCGCCTTCGCTGCCGCTGGTGGGAGCGGTGGTGAAGGCGGCCAAACCGGCATGGGAGGCGGGCAACCGCTTTCGTCGGCGGGCGACATGCCGGGAGGCGGCGATAACGGCGGCGGCGGTGGCGGTGGGGGCGGCGGCACGCCCCTTAGCGTCGCTATGGGCGGCGATGGCGGTTCCCCCCCGGCCAATGACAACAGCGGCCTTCAAGGCGGCTCGGAAGCCGCCAGCGCGGGCGGCGGCACGGCTGCAAGCGCCGCTGCGGGTAGCGAGGCGGCCGATCGTGAAGACGGCAACGGCGGCGGCGCTGCCGGTGGCTCGCCTGCGGGGGAGGGGGAGGCCAGCTCCGCCAGCTCGCAAGGTGAAGGCGCGCCCGAAAGTGGCGACACTGGCGGCACGCAACGCACCGGCCTTAGCCGTGCGGCGAAAACCGCAAGCATCCTCGGCGGCGCTGCCGCTGGTATGGCGGTGGGCGCTTTGAAAGAGCGGGTGGGAAATACGGTGGGCGGCCGACTGGCGGCCAATATCCGCGCGTCGGCCGCCTCGGCATCGTCGGGAAGTGAAACGCTCGCTCCCGCGACCGGCGCGGGCAGTCCCGCCAGCTCGTCCGATTCATCGCCACCCCCCACGGCGCAATTCGCGGGCGATACCATTTCGGCCGCCCGTGATGCGGGCGACATGGAGACGCCAGAGGATGAAGTTGCGGCCTTCGTCCAGAGAAGGGGGGACAGCTAATCATGGCCGCTGATCTGCCTCCGGTTGTCATAGAAGAACGGGTGCAATGCTCGATCGCGGCGGCGCTGCGCTATAACATTCCGGCGAACGTCATGCTGGCGGTCGCGGAACAAGAGAACGGTCGGCCCGGCGCGCGCGTCCAGAACACCAATAACACCGCCGATCTTGGCTCGATGCAGCTCAATTCCAGCTATATTCAATCGCTGGCACGCTACGGCATCCGGCCCGAATATGTGCTTGCGGCGGGGTGCTATCCCTACAACCTCGCTGCATGGCGTATCAGAAACCATATCCGGGATGACAAGGGCGACCTGTGGACGCGGGTTGCCAATTATCATTCCCGAACGCCGGTCCATAATGCCCGCTATCGGGCGCTGATTATGGCGAAAGGTGCGCGCTGGGAGGCGTGGCTTTCCTCGCGCTATAATACCTACAGCGTGAACGGCATCCCGGTAAGCGGCGGCGCTCCTGCTGCGCGATCGGCCTCGATCCCGCTCACGATCACGGCGGCCGACGCGACGGGCGGGGGCCAGCTCGCGGCGCAACCGGCGATCGTCCAGCCCCAAGGCAGCGCCGACGCCTCGGCGGGCTATGTCGCCTCGATCTTGGCCGCTGCGTTCAATGCTCGCATAACCGATACGTGGCGGGCGCTGGAAGCCAATTACGGGGCCGCCAACAGCTTTCACAAATATGGGCAGGCGGTGGATTTCGTGCCGCGTGCCGGGCTGCACACGATCACGCGCGAGCAAATCCGCGCCGTGATGGCGCAACATGGTGTTCGCGTGGCGGAGCTGCTGGGGCCGGGGGACCGGGGCCATGCCGATCATTGGCATCTGGCTTTCTATACCGGCGATCAGACTCGGCCGCTCGATCGCGCTCAAATTGTCGTCGCCAGAGCGGAACGCGGGGTAGGGGGCCTAACCTCGGCGGCCGTGCAGCCGATGGCCAGCTATGAGGCTGCGCCAGCTCCACAAGCCCGCGTCATGGCGGCTCGGCCGAACGCCGCGCCTATTTCCGTTGCGGTGAATTTCCGGCGCGACATGCTGCATCCTTCGCCTACCGATCCCACGGCGGACCCGCGATTTATTCCGCGCACAATCACCGCCAGCAATTGAAGCGACGGCGCGCTAGGCGCTCAATTCGGCAAGCCGGTGTGGGCGCTGATCCCCATCCCGGCCAGCTCCTCAATGAGCCAGTCTCGAAAGTCCGAAATGGATTTCGCGCCTTCGGCCCTCAAGGCGGCAACGTCTTCCTCTTTGAAACTCCAATCGTCCTTGCCGATGTGGCGCAAGGCGCGCCAAACGCAATGCTTCTGATAGCTGTAGATCGCGCAACGGAGATACCCGCGAACGATCTTTTCCATAGCCGCATCGTCATTGCGGTGGCGATCTAGCAATGCGTCAAGGTCGGCTACGGACGGATTGGGATCAAGCATGGTCGGCCTCGATCTGTAGGGCGAGCTGGGCGAGGCGATCGGGAGCAAGCAAGTCGTCGGCCGCAAGGTCGATAGCGAAGGGTTCGCCGGGTTCGGGCGGCCGTCGATCGGCGGCGAAAGCGGCAAGATAGGGTTGCGCCGCGTCGGTTTCGATCCAGCGCCAGAAGGCAGGCCCTTGGCCGAATAGCCCGGCCTCGAACATATCGAGCCGGGCTTGCGCGAAATCATCGCACATTAGGCGAAGTGGATCACGGCCGATTCAGTGGTCCGCCCCTGCGGGCGCACGACAATATCGACCTTGCAGCCAAGCCGGGTGAGCATGGCTAGAAGCCGCTCAACCGAGACGCTGCGGAACTGGCCTCGCAGGATGCGCGACAATTCCGGTTGGGTAGATCCCGTAACCTTGGCGGCGGCGATCTGCGTCAACTTCCGCTCCTGCATGGCCTCGGCCACACGGGTAACGAGCTGGGCTTTCAAAAGGTGGGTGTCGGGGTCGGCAAAGCCTAGATCGGCAAAGACATTGCCGCTGCCTTCCTCAATGATTTCGTCCTGTGCGCTCATGCTGTGCCTCGCGGGGTCTGGTGTTGCCGGTGATGCTCCTCGGCGGATTTCAGCCGCGTTCGGATCAAATCCATATCGGCCTGCGGCGTGGCCTTGCCCTGCTTGGATTTCTTCTGGAAGGCGTGCAGGACATAGACCGCCTCCGCGAATTTGACTGTATAGACCGTGCGGAACGTATCGCCTTGGTGGTCGTCTATGATCTCGACCACGCCAGCGCCGCCAAAGCCCTTCAACGGCTTAGTGCTGGCGTGCTGCCCGCCTTGCTGCGCAAGGTGCAGGGCATAGCCCATTACGTCCTGCACATCGTCCGGGAACTCCCGAAAATCGCGCTTTGACGATGCCACCCATCGAACCGGCCGTTCCGTATCCATCGCGGCTATTATGCACAAATATACATAGCCCGCAAGCGGAAATTATGCGCGTATGTGCATATTGCCAGCTCGCTATGCCGATTGAGGCGACCGCGATCGGGGCGGCTCAATCGAGCGCCCTGCGCGACGAATGTATCAACGCCGGGGATGCAGGGCCGTAATTTTATGCTAGAGGCCCGGCGCGGCCCACGCCCCCCAATTTGTGCGGCCGTCCACTTCCGACGATGGCCCGCAAGGACTAGCCATCGTCGGAAGACCAAC
>NZ_CP102387.1 GCF_024628865.1 Sphingopyxis sp. DBS4 | reverse complement strand
CGGTCGCCGCGTGGCGGAACGCGGCGCGGTCGGCGACATGCAGCGGGCAGGCGTCCAGCCCATAGCCCTGCACAAGCTGCGCGGCCTCGTCATACATGCGCGGCGCGGTCGGGCTTCCCGCCGTGAAGATGACGAAAGCGGGCTTGCCGCGCATCTTCACAAGGCTGGCGGTGGTCTTGATCGCGGCCAGGTCGAACGCGCTCGGCCGACAGGGGATCAATACCAGGTCGGCCGCCTCGACGGCGGCGCTGGCGGCGCTGTCGGCATGGGGCGGGGTGTCTATGACGATGAACGCCGCGCCCTGCGCCGTCGCCTGCTCGATCTTGGCCGCGAGGCGAGGGGGGGCGCTGTCGATCACGACCGGGGGCGCGTCCTGACGCCATGCCGCCCATTGGCTCGCCGTCGCCTGCGGGTCCAGGTCGATCACCAGCGCGGTATGCCCGGAATCCTCGGCGGCGGCGGCCAGATGCAGGGCGAGGGTGGTTTTCCCCGCGCCGCCCTTCTGGCTGATGATGGCAATTGTTGGCATGTGAATATCCTTACATGACCGCATGTTTGCATGTGGGCATAGAGCAAGCGGCATCCGAATGAAAGGGGGAGAGGGGAGGGGGCTTAACCCCCTTTGCCCTCGTCTCCCTCGGCCTCGTCATCGTCCAGCGGCTCATGGCTCATCTGGCCGTGATCCTCGATCGGGCAGAGCGGCGCTCCGGCCAGTTCCAGCCATTTGCGCGCGGTCCTGACGGTATAGCCGCACGTCGCGCACTCGCATTTGAGCATCCGAGCTTTCTGCTTCTTGGGCGCGGTCGACTCCCCGCCGGTGTCGAGACGGGCATGGGGTAGGGGACCAGCATCGGCCAGGATCGGCGCGACCGCCGCAAGGAACGCCTCGCCGGGAGTGGTGGCGCGCATCGGCCCGACAAGGCCAAGCCCCAGCGCGACCCGTTTAAACGCCTTCCCATGCCCTGCCGGGATGCCGACAGCGGCATGGACCAGCTCATGCGCGAGAATGGCCGCGATCTGCGCCGGCATGGCGTCGGCCGCGTGCGCCAGGTCCGGGCGGATGAAGATTTCAAAATGCCCGTCCGCGCTTAGCCGGTTGTCCCAGCACTCGCCGATCGCCTTGCCCTTGGCTCCCCTGCTGGTGAAGCCGATCGCCACGCGCACACGCGAGGGCAGGGGGCTTTCCAGCGCCTCGAACAGCGGAGCCATGCCCTGCGCCACCCGGTTGAGCCAGCTTTCGCGGTTGTCCTGTTCCATTGCCTCTACTCCCTTCAAATCGCCTGTCCGGCGATGGCCATGCCATCGGCCGGAACACGGACGCCCAAGAACGCCGGCGAGAGAGGGGGGCAGCGGGAATCGACGGGGTGGTGCGGGCGCAGGGAGCGCAGCGAGTGAGCCACGGCCCGTCTATTCCCGTTGCTGGGGAGAGGGGGGCGGAACGTCCTCTCCCCACTCAACAAACGACATGCCGGCGCCAGCGCCGGCCCATCGCCCAAGCGAGATCCGCGCACGCGATCTCGCCCGCCATGTGGATCGTCACCTTGGGCCAAGACCGCTTGCGGGCTTGGGGAGCGCGAGCGACTAGAGCCACGGTGCCGCGCCAGCGGCAGGCGCTAAATCGCTTATTCGCTGTGACAACCATGCGTGAGAGACGGGGAGGGCGTTCGCGGATGCCCGCCCCAAGGTTGCAAATATGCGATCATGTGCTATAGTTCATAGTGTTAATAGGACAATGCCGTGCGGATTTTCAAAACCAAATGGGTCGCGCGGTTTGTCCGGCGCGAACGAATTGATGATGCGGGCTTGAAAGAGGCTATCGCGCGGGCGGAGCGCGGAATCATCGACGCCGATCTGGGCGGCGGCCTCATCAAGCAGCGGGTCGCGCGACCAGGGCAGGGGCGATCGGGCGGGTTCCGCATGATCGTCGCCTATCGGACGGAGGAACGGGCGTTCTTTCTCTATGGCTTCGCCAAGAACGAGCGCGATAACATCGAGGACGACGAATTGCAGACCTTGCGGGACATCGCCGCCGAATTTTTGAAACATGACGACACCGCCCTTGATGACGCCGTGGGCGAGGGCAAGCTACAGGAAATCGACAATGGCGAAGAAGCTTAGCAAACTGACCGAAGCCCTGCTGGAAACGGCCGAGGACATGCACCGCGCCGGCCTGATGGGCGATGAAACCTATGAGAAGATCACCGTTCGCCACCTGGGGCCGGACGTGGTGCCCTCGGCCGAGCCGATCAGCCCGGAAGAAATCCGCAGCGTTCGCAAGCGGGCGCATCTGAGTCAGGCCGCCCTGGCCAAATATACGAACCTGACGCCGGGTTATATCTCGCAGCTCGAACGCGGCACCAAGCAGGCCAAGGGGCCGGCACTCGCGATCCTGAACGTGATCCGCCGCAAGGGCATCGAAGGGGTATTGTAATGAGCCTGATCGGCCGCCGCTCGTTTTCCGATCTGTTGAAGGAACGGAATGAGCGCAGCGCGCGCAGCGATGCCCATACGGCGAAGATCGCGGCCGCACTGGCGGCGGCGCAGAAGATCGGCGCTGGCGAGACGGGAGCCGAATTGCTCGCGCGCCGCGCCAAGGGCCGCAGACCATGAGGGCGATATTCATCCGGCATGGCGAAAGCACCGGCAACGCCGGCGTTCCCTGTCACGACCTCGCGACGATCGAGCTGACGGAGCGGGGCCACGAACAGGCGCGCGCGGTCGCGGCGAGCTGGGCGCAAGCGCCCGCGCTCATCGTCACCTCGCCCTATACCCGCACCCGGCAGACCGCCGCGCCGACGATCGCCAGATTCCCCGCCGTGCCGGTGGAGACGTGGCCGATAGAAGAGTTCACCTATCTGCAACCGGCGCGCTGGAACGGCACGCGCAGCGCCGAACGGATGCCGCACCTCGAACGCTATTGGAGCGCGGCCGACCCGGATTATTGCGACGGGGAAGGGGCGGAAAGTTTCCGCGCCTTGCTCCGGCGCTGCGACGCGGCGCTTGCGCGCCTCGCCGCCATGCCTGCGGGATCGCTGGTCTATGTGTTCGGGCATGGGCAGTTCATCCAGGCCGCGCGCGCGATCGTCGCCGACGCCCATCTGGACGATCGGGCCAAGATGCGCGCCTTCTGGCGCAAGGGCGAGCCGCCAGCGATCAGCAACGCGGAGCGGGTAGGGTTCCATTGGCAGGGCGACCGCTGGGCCTGTGCGTCGGCCGTCGCCGCGTGATGGCGGAAACCGCCTGATTTTCGCGCGTCGGACAGGGAACGGCTAGAATGGGGTGGAAAGCGCACACTCGCCGTGGCAGTCAACACCCCTCCAACTAAACCGGTGGGCTGTTGATGAATCAAGCTGAGCAAGCGTTAAAGACCCTTCTTGAACCGATGTTGCGTGAAGAGGGGTTCAAGTCTCAGCCGCAGCTGGGATTTAAGAGGCGCACCAGCTTCGGATTCCATTATCTCTCGTTTCCATCGTTCGCGATGGGCAAGGGTGGCCCCTATGTGATCAACGTAGGTCTAGGCGTTCGGCACAACCAAGTCGATGAGATTGTCAATCGGCTCGGACATATATGGGGTGAAGTTAATAAGAAGAATACTACCACCCTCTACCGGGGGCTTGGATACTTCCCTTTCGACGAGGCGAGAGATAACGAGAAGGTCATTTCTCCCGACCAAATGGAAGCGGGAACACGTTCTGTCGCATCCTGTGTTTCAGAAATGCTTCTTACAGACGGCTTCAAGTTCTTTCGCCACTATTCGGACATTTACGAGTGCTCCGTTGGTTTAAATGCGCCCATCGAAGGGCACACGCACCCGCTCTGCAACAACTTCCCACTTCGGGGCTACTACGGCGTCGCCGCTGCGGCCCTCGCGCAACCGGAGCGCGTGCCCTCTTTGATACAGAGCTACACCGATTATGCTCGCCGAGATGGCGTTGTCGACAACGGAGTATATGAGGTGGGCAAGGAACTTTCGGGCGTGGATGCGATTGCATCGCGGCTGGAGTTCGTCGCGGAAGCGGCGTTTGCCTCCGCTTCATAGTAGCGAACGTCCGCAACCGGTCGCGTGCCGACCGACAGCTTTGCCCTGACGGCAATCACATGGCGGGCGTCGGAAATGGCCTGTTTGTCGGGCGTCAGAAAGCTAAACCCAAAACTCGCCGGTAGCGGGTAGCTGGTCTGCGTTCTTGCCGCGCTTTGATGGATACCGCAGCTTCCTGAATTTCTGTCGGCTGAATGCGTTGCCAAGAGCGACCTCAATAGTTTCCGCCCATGCAGCGGCGGTGAGCCGTTCGTCATGGCCATAGAGGGCTGCTATAATATCCTTAGCAATTTCTTCTCGCCCCATCATGTAGGCGAAAGCAGCCGCATCCATATCGACCATCGAGTCCTGAATATAGCAAGCGGTCAAATCGATGCCATGCTCGATAAGGAGACGGGCCGATTGGACAAGATTGTCGATTGCCTCATTCACATCACGATATCCGGCTTGGGTCGCGAACGTAGCATTGCGGTAAAGTGAAGAAGAAATGCAGGAAAAGAGAGGATTTCGGAGGGACGTAGAAACATCCAATTTACAACCACGCGATAGCAGAAATTCAACTACCTGAACCCTGCCATTCGCACACGCCTCTGCAATAGGGGCGACGCCATCGCGGCTATCCCGCAAGTTGATGTCCGCCCCAGCATCGACCAAACCCTCAACAATGGCGATGTTGCCGCGCCCGCAGGCATTATGAAAATGGCATCCGGTCACCGGTTCCGCATTTGCGAGTTCATCCGGGAATCTTATGAAGACGCGGCGGACTAACGCTGGATCACCGCTTTCCATAGCATCCCAGACTTGCCGCGCCGGGGATATTGAACCACTTTTGAATAATTTACCAAACAACGCGGTGCCCTCTTCCCTCCAGAATACCAATCCCTGCTAACGCGAGCAATCGGACGATTTTATCGTTGAGGCGACGGAAAACACATGAAATCCGGCAGGGGACGGCGCAAATCCTAGAGATTCCGGCCTCTCACACTGTTGCGCCGCCTCTCCATCCCTAACAATGTCCGAAAAACCCTGTCGGATTGCCCGGATGCACGACAACCGGCCCGGTGGGGTTTTCCGTCACCTCGCAATTTCCCGGCGTGCGCCGAAAATCAAACAAGCGTTGACCGATACTGATCCAGCATCGGCGGCCGGTGCAAGCACTCGGAAAAGCGAAACGGGCGTGTTGTCAGCGGAGCTACCGCCTGCGCCGCATGGTGCCGGGCATTCATCAGGATCACATCGGCCTCCGGCAGCACGGCCGATTGCACAGCGATCAGGAGGGAACGCGCTGAGCCGGCCCATTCGTCCACGAAAGCTTTTTTAGCCTGGTCATCCAGACTGTCGGGCACGCGTTCCGGCACCGCGTTCACCAGGGTCCAGCCCAACATATAATCCATATCGGCATCGCCGGATTGAAGATACCGCAAGGCGACAAGAACAGCTAATCCGGCTTCGCTCGCAAAACTGATGATGGGCTGACCGGGTGAGAAGTCTCGCCCCCCAAACTGCAAAGCGCCTTTGCCATCAAGGGCCAGATGTTCTTTCTGAGTCAATCGCCAAAGTTTCATGGCTTCACCATGCAAAGCATAGCCTTACGAGGCAACGAAAACCCTCGATTCCCCAACGCCGGCTCAAATCAACACCCGCTCCACCTCGTCAAGCGTCACGTCATCGGGGCGACGGTCATAGAGCTGGGTGGTGCGGGTCGAACTGTGGTTCGCCATCGTCGCGGCCGTTTCGAGCGTGCCGCCGTTCTTCAAATAGGTGGTGATCCCCGTCGCGCGGAACGAGTGGTTGCCGATCGCCGTGCCGATCTCGGCCGCCGCCGCGCGCCGGCGCACCATCGCGAACGCATTGGCTTGGGGCAGGGGGGTATCGCTTAGTCGCTTAGTCCCGCGCGCGATCGTGCGGAACAGCGGCCCCTTGCGATCATCGCGCAAGCCGCATCCGTCGATATAGGCGATCAGATATTCCTCTAGGTTGTGGTGGCACGGCATTTCGTGCCGCTTGCCGCCCTTTTCATGCAGCCGAACCCATAGGCGGCGGTTCTGCATGAACACGTCCTCGACCTTCATCGCCAGCGCCGCGCCGATCCGCGCGAAGCTATAGACCATGAGGCCGATCAGGGCGCGGTCGCGCAAGCCGGCATGGGTGGTCACGTCGATCCTGTCGAGCAGGGCGCGCGCCTCGTCGGGGGCAAGCACCGGCGTCTTGCCGCGCCGCTGGCTGTGCGCCGGCCCGCGCACCGACGCGGCGGGGTTCACCGGCACGACATGGCCCGTCACCAGCCAGTCGAACAGGTGGCGCACGCCGGCGAGCTGCTGCTTGACGCTCGGCGCGGCCAGCTCGCCCCCCAGCGCCTCGATCCAGGCCGCGACGTGGAGCGGCTGCACCTGGGCGAGCGAGGCGACGCCGCGCGCCTCTACCCAAGCCAGGAAGTCGCCCGCCGCGCGCATATAGGCGCGGCGCGTGTGCGGGTTGCGGATCGTGACGGCGAAGAACTCAAGGAAGCGCAGCCGCGTGGCGTCGTCGGCCGCCGCGATCAACGCCGGCAGCGCCAGCGCCGGCAACGCCAGCGAGGGCAGGGGGGCGAGCTGGTTCATCGGGCGATCTTCGCCCATCGCGCCGGTTCGGGGCGCGGCTCGGCCAGCTCGCGGCGCAGCTCGGCGAACACAGTTTCGCCCGCTCGCGCCGATTCCAGCTTCGCGGCCGATGCGTCCAGCACGCGGCCTAGCAACTCGTCGCGCAGGTCGCGGTGCGGTTCCAGGTCGCGGAAATTGCCGACGATCGCGAACACCGCCTCGGAAGGATCGGCGAACGTGCCGCGCTCGATCCGCTCCAACAGCCAATCGGCCAGCGCCGGGGGTAGATACGCCTCGAAGCGGAGGCCCCCGGTGCGCGCCTGCTCGCGCAATGCCTTGGCCTGGGCGCGCTCGGCCGCGTTGTCGTCTAGTAACTCGTCGCCGGTCATATCGTCCATATAGCGTTCCTCTCGGCGGTGGATCTCCGGCACGTTTAAACGGCTCCATCGGATCTCCGATAGTGTGTGATAAAGGACATTATCACACATAGAACGGCGCGTGAATCCGCGTCAGATTTCTGTATGGGCAAGGTCCAAATTGTTGCCGGGTCAGCCTCGATGCAAAACTTTTGATCTGACTATCCTAGCATCTCGATTAGAATGCTGCTTTGGAACAACAGGTTCAATGGAAGTTGAGCGACGGTATCTGCTAACTCCGCATTTTAGTGCCCTGTCGCTTTGGAAAAGACGTTCATCACGATCACACCGCAGATGATAAGTCCCATCCCGATCATGGCTGGAGCGTCGAGTTTTTGACCCTGGAAAACTGCTGCGGCGGTAGCGATCAGAACGATGCCTGCCCCTGACCAAATGGCGTAGGCGACGCCGGTGGGGATAGTTTTGAGAGTTTGTGAGAGGAAGAAGAATGCGATTGCATAGGCCAAAGCCGTAACGAGGCTAGGCACGAGCCTGGTAAAGCCCTCGGACTGTTTCATAAACGTGGTGCCGATCACTTCGGAAATGATCGCTATGGCAAGATAGACGTAATTCATGTTCGGCTCCGCTCGTCGGATCAGCGGGCCAGCATGTTATGCGAAGCGCCCCTGAACCATTTCAAGTTAACGCCGTGGCAGGGAAGATCCGCGTAGCGAACGCAGGAGACACCACCCTGCTACTCTATTCTCGGCAAAGCGCCTCTACATCACCATCGCGCGAGCGTCACGTCAGCTAATCGCCAGACCCTAATTGAAAACATGATGCGGAAATCTGAGCACCGATGATCGACAGACAGCCTCAGCACGGTTTTAGTTGCCCGAAACCCCGCGCGGTTGAGACGAAAAACAGGAGAACACCCCCCGCTGATGCAGAACTCACAAGTTTTGCATCAGACTAGAAAGCGCAGAAATCTGCGCCTCTCCGTGATGCAAAAATCTGATGCACATTCTGGCGCTGTTCTGCTGCCAGTATCCCTGTTTCAAGCACCATCGCCCTGATGCAAAAGTTTTGAGTTACGCATCACCCAGATAATGGCGAGCGTGCCCATAACTGGCCTTCTTCACATTGACACTCCTTTCCGCCCACCCTTAAGCAGTACGCTAAGCGAAGGTGCCGTCCACGCGCTGCCATTGGGCGGATGCGGGGGGACGGTGAAAAGGGAAGCCGGTGTGATTCCGGCGCTGTGCCCGCAACCGTAATGCCAGTGCGCGAGCCTTCGGGTTGAGCCGGCAAGTCGGGAACCTACCCTCGCCGTCGTCCGCGCCCGGCCGGGTCCAGCCGCAAGCGCGTGGAGAAGTGTGGGCCTTTGGCGGGACCGTGCCGATCCTCTGGGGCGACAACGTATGTCGCATTACCCGGAGGAATTTCCATGCCCATCGCCCTACTTCTTGCCGCTGCCGCTGCCGGACCTGTCACCGTGGACGGCGCGGTGCCGCCCGATATCGTCGTTACCGCTGCGCTGGTGCCCGTAGCGTCCGCTGACGTGCCCGCCTCCAGCTCGATGCCAAGACGATCGAGTCACTGGGCCAGCCCCTCGCGCTCGACCTTATCCGCCTCACGGTCGCGTCATCGGGCACGCAGGGCTCGCTCACCCAGATACGCATTCGCGGAGCGGAGGCGAACCACACGCTGGTCTTTGTGGACGGGATCGACTTCAACGATCCCGCAGCCGGGGATCGATCCCGAAGACGCGGCGATGATCCAGGGATTCCTCATCAACAAGTTTCGCGGTGATCCCGCGCTGTTCGAGGACCGCTATCGCGACATCGAGCGCCTTTCGGGCTGGCCCGGCTTCGGCGTGGTGCCGTGGCTCGCAGAGTGCGCGCGGCTCCCGAGCGAGGATGCGGTCGTGCTCGAAAGGCGGCAAGCGCTCGCCTCCGGCCGATTGCTCATCGCCTGCCTCGTCACGCCGCGCATCTCCAATTTCGACGATCTCGATCCGCTCAAGCTCGAACCGGGCATAGAATTGGCGATGATTTCCCCGGGTCAGCCAATCCCGGTCGAGGCTGCTTTGATCGTGCTGCCGGGCTCCAAGGCGACCATCGCCGATCTTGCCGCGATCCGGCGCGAAGGCTGGGACATTGATATCCTCGCCCACCATCGTCATGGCGGCGCGGTTTTGGGCCTGTGCGGTGGTTATCAGATGCTCGGCAAGCGCATCGCAGACCCGGACGGCATCGAGGGCGCACAGGCTGATGTGGCGGGCCTCGGCCTGCTTGATGTCGAAACCGTGCTAGCTGGAGAAAAGACGTTGCGGCGGGTCGCGGGCGAGGCGCTGGGCGCGCGGTGTGAGGGCTATGAGATGCACATCGGCGCTACCTTTGGTCCCGATACAGAGCGCCCGCTCGTGCGGCTCGACAGCGGCCGCAACGATGGTGCCGTGAGCGCAGACGGCTTGGTCTCGGGCACCTATCTTCATGGGCTGCTGGCGGATGCCCGGCAGCGGGCAGCATGGATCGCGCGGCTCGGCGGCAATGGCGCGGGCGTCGATTATCACGCCTCGGTCGATGCCGCGCTCGATGGTCTTGCCGCCGAACTCGAACGACATATCGATGTCGATACGATCCTCGCCCTTTCATCAAAGGCGAGCCGAGATTGATAGTAGCACGGCTCCGTTTAAACGCTCTCCGTCCAATCGCCGGCGACTGTCATTGGTCTATAAGGCACTCCGATCCGGATTTTGGCGGTGCCCCGCCGGCGCAGAGTGGCGGCGATATGACGCTCGGCCGCCGCGCGATCGGGAAAGGCGTGGCGCTGCGCCTGGCCGCGTGTGCCGATCCGGCCCCAACGGGTTTCGACAACGATCATGCCGAACAGGTCGAGGCTCGCGGTGATACTATAGCGCCGGCGGATGTTGCGCGCCGGATCGAGCGCCACCAACTCGATCGCATCGGGGATAATTGCGCCTTTCATGGCGCAAAGCCTACAAAATCAGCTCTGCGTTGTCCGACGACTTCTTTGAATCAAAAGCCGCCCATTGATTCACAAAGTCTATAGAAGTGTCGCGATAACTCAGCCGGCAATGCTTGATGCTCTCCCTGGTTCAGTTCATGTGTTTTTTCATGCGCCATAGGGCTTCGACCGTAGCAGCCTTGATGCTCGCGATCGGCGCGGCCTCGCCGATCGCCGCGCAGTCGGCCGACCAGAAGGCTCCGCAACCGCGCATGGTCTATGTGCCGGGACGCGGCACTGTTCTTGTCCAGCCCGTGCCAACCGATGATCCCCGTGCGGTTGCGCGCACGGTCATCGTGCCGGGTTACGGCGAGGTTTATGCCGTACCTGTGCGGCCAAAGGATACCCGGAGCCCGAGACCACGCTGTGTGGATGAAGAAGTTGCGGCCGTAGGTGGCTCGCCCTCTTCCCTCGCCATGTCGGCGATCGACCTGAAGCGCAGTAACGCTAAGCGTTCATCCACCGCATTGCCTGTCGGTGCCGCGCATGCCATTAAGTCGCCGATGACCGACTCTGCCACCCTGTTCTGCGCGGACTATTGGCGCTCCCTCTAGGGAGCGGCATGTCGTCATCATTCATGACCATCGCCGCCGTGCCGGGGGGAATGGTCTAATCAGCAAACGTCACCTGTCGCGGCGGCCTCCGAGGGAGGAAAGCGAAGTGACGTTCTCGAACAAGGTGAGCTGGGCTATCGAGCCCGGCCGCTGCGCGCTGCTGATCCACGACATGCAGCCGCACTATCTCGGCGCACTTCCCGAGGCTTGTCGCCGCCAGCTTGTCGCCAACGTGCAGACGATCGGGATGGGGTGCATCGCGCGCGGAATCCCGATCTTCGCTTCCCAGGTGCCGGCGCAGGACGCGCGCGAGCGTGGCCTAATGCTCGATATGTGGGGCAGGGGACCCACCGCCGCCAGTGACGCCCTCGATCCGGAGCTTAGGTTTGACGGGCTGTAACCGTCCGGCCTGACCCGCTTGCCGAAGCGCAGAGGAGTGCGCAGGACGTCCTTAAGGTCGCACATAAGGACGCGCTTAAGGACAGCCATGACGCAGGTGACGGTGTTGACGGGGGCTGCTCGCCGCCGGGATTGGTCGGATGAGGAACGGCTCGAGATTCTTCGTGAGGCGTTTTCGCCTGGTGCCAAGGTCCAGCACGTTGCGCGGCGGTACGACGTCTCTCGTAGCCTGATCTATCAGTGGCGTCGTGCGGCTCTGCGCCGGGTGCAAGAGGCGTTCGTCCCGGCGGTGATCGACAATACGCCGGAGCCGGCCGTGGTCCCCACCGCACCGACCGAGCCGGAAGCGGCGATCGTGCTGGAGCTGACCGATGGTCGGCGGATGCGCATTTCGGCATCGACGCCGCCGGCGTTGGCAGCGGCTGCGCTGAGGGCGGTGCGATGATCCCGTCGGGTGCGCGGGTGTGGATCGCGATGGGCCATACCGATATGCGGCGCGGGATGCAGAGCCTGGCGGCGATGGTCCAGCAGCACTTCACCAGGGACCCGTTCGCCGGCGATCTCTGGGTCTTCCGGGGCCGCTCCGGATCGCTGATAAAGATTATCTGGCATGATGGGATTGCCATGTCGCTGTACACACGGCGGCTCGAGAAGGGTAAGTTCATCTGGCCCTCCGCGAAGGACGGCGTGGTGTCGCTGACGAGTTCGCAATTGGCCTGCCTGCTCGACGGGATCGACTGGCGCAACCCGCAGTATAGCTGGCGTCCGCAGAGTGCCGGATAACTTCACAAGACCGCGCATTTTCGGCTTGCCCTCGGGGCCTGGGGATGATTCACTTCGTTCATGGAAGCCGCCGTTTCGCCCTTTCCGGACGACGCCGATGCGCTCAAGGCGCTCCTCGCAACGGCGCTTCTGAGGGCTGACGAGGCTGAGCAACGCGCCGCAAGCGTCGAGGCCGAGCTGGCCAACGCCCGCGCCCTCGCGAGCGCCACCGAAGCGCTGATCGCACACCTCAAGCTGCAGAACGCCAAGCTGAGGCGTGAGCAGTTCGGCCCCAGTGCCGAACGCACGGAGCGGCTGCTCGCGCAGTTTGAGCTCCGGCTCGAAGACCTCGAAGCCGACGCGGCCGAGGACGAACTCGCCGCCGAAGCCGCCGCGGCAATGACGGCAACCGTTTCCGCTTTCCAGCGCAGGAAGCCGGTCAGGAAGCCATTTCCCGACCACCTGCCGCGCGAGCGCGTCGTCGTGCCCGCGCCGTGCTCGTGCCCGGCTTGTGGGGGCGGGCGCCTGTCGAAGCTCGGCGAAGATATAACCGAGACGCTCGAGGTGATCCCGCGTTCGTGGAAGGTCATCCAGACGGTGCGTGAGAAGTTCGCCTGCCGGGATTGCGAGAAGATCACGCAGCCGCCCGCACCCTTCCACGTCACCCCGCGCGGATGGGCTGGCCCCAGCTTCCTCGCCATGCTGCTGTTCGACAAGTACGGCCAGCATCAGCCGCTCCACCGCCAGGCCGAGCGCTTCGCCAGCGAAGGCGTGCCGCTCAGCGTGTCAACACTGGCTGACCAGATCGGTGCGGCCTGTCAGGCGCTCATGCCAGTCTTCCACCTGATGGAGGGCCACACCTTCGCCGCCGAGCGCCTGCACGGCGACGATACCACCGTGCCGGTCATGGCCAAGGGCAAGACCGTCACCGGTCGATTATGGAACTATGTGCATGACGATCGACCCTTCGGGGGCAATGATCCGCCCTCGGTCGTCTTCTACTATTCCCGCGAC
Organism: Sphingopyxis sp. DBS4; assembly: GCF_024628865.1. Classification (NCBI taxonomy): domain Bacteria; kingdom Pseudomonadati; phylum Pseudomonadota; class Alphaproteobacteria; order Sphingomonadales; family Sphingopyxidaceae; genus Sphingopyxis; species Sphingopyxis sp. DBS4. Next base: position 24,070 of record NZ_CP102387.1, on the reverse strand, counting down.
CGATGCGGCGACCATCCACGGCGCCACCTCACGGCCTGGTCAGGGATTCTGCAAGCCGACGCCTATAGCGGCTACAATGAGCTCTATGCGCCCAACCGGCAGCCCGGGCCGATCCTCGAGGCGGGATGCTTCGCGCACGCGCGGAGGAAGTTTTTCGAGCTCGCCGACGTCGAGGGCGCGGCACGCAAGAAGAGCCGCGGCAAGAAGGCGCCGATCGTCTATCCGATCGCGCTCGAGGCCGTGCAGAAGCTCGACGCCCTGTTCGCGATCGAGCGCGACATCAATGGCAAGAGCCCGGCCGAGCGCCTCGCCGTCCGTCAGGAACTCAGCGCGCCGTTGATGGCCGAGCTCCACAAATGGCTGAACGCGCAGCTGGCCCGGATCTCGCGCAACCACGACCTCGCCAAGGCCATCAACTATATGCTGCGCCGCTGGGACGCGTTCACCCGCTTCCTCAGCGATGGCAAGGTCTGTCTCTCAAACAACGCCGCCGAGCGTTCACTGCGCTGCGTGCCTCTCGGGCGCAAGTCGTGGCTGTTTTGCGGCTCGGATCGCGGTGGCCAGCGGGCGGCGGTCGCCTATTCGCTGATCCTGACCTGTCGACTCAACAACGTCGATCCGCAGGCATGGCTCGCCTACGTCCTCGCCCGCATCGCCGACCATCCCGTCAGCCGCCTCGACGAACTGCTCCCGTGGAATTGGAAGGCCGCCCAAGTCGCGCTCGCCGCCTGATCCAAACTGCGCCGCGGTACTCGGCGTATGCTTACCCCTCGGCGAATGCGATGGCCGATAAAGTCTCCCAGCGAACGCGGCTTTGCTCGCATCTTTCGGCGAGCAGCTGGTCGACCCATTTTGTCCAGTGACGGCCCGCCCGCAGTATCAAGAAAATAGCGCGAAACTCTCGTTCGATGCGAGAGTTGGTCGGATAATGGTCGCCATACTGCGGAGCGTCTTCGAAGAGAGGAGGTCTCACTTTGGACATGAACACTCCCTGCACTTCCAGCAATCTACGTTCATCTCTGTGCGTGAACGTTGTTTGATGCAATCGGCCAAAAGACACCTCGTTAACTTGCGCAGGCCAGTATCGCGGCTCTCGCAAGGCGTTGCGAGAATCTGCAATAATGCGCTTGGCAGCCCGCGTGCAACGCACCAATCCGTGGCGGCCATCAGCTTCGCTCCGCACGGAGGTATCGTAAAACCCGCCTCCCTTTCAGCGCACTTGAGTGGTCCATTCGCCTTCGCAGACGCTTACTCCCTTGCACAGATATGCGTAACATTCTCCCTTGCACAGATATGCGTAACATTATATCTACTTTTGCAGAAGCTAATCATAGGAGAGAGCCATGATCGAAGCCGTCCTCATTTCCTGCGACGATCATCTCGATTTGAACATGATGCCGGCCGACATCTGGACAAATCGGCTCGCATCGTCCTGGGGTGATGAGGTTCCACATATCGAGGAGCGAGACGGCAAGGCGGCATGGGTGTCCGGATCGCAGATCTGGGGAATGTGGGCAGGCAAGCGCGTTGTTTCCGCCGGACCAAAACCGCTCCTGACCGCCTACGATCGCGGCGGGATTGTTGATACGAGTGAGTTGCGGGCAGGCACGCCGGCGCTTCGCCTCCAGGACATGGAGCGCGATGGTGTGTGGGCACAGCTCATCTTCGGGCCGGTGACGTCGATCAAGACTGATGACGAGAACCTGCTGCGGGCCTGCTATGCAGCCTATAATGATTGGCTGCTCGACGAATTCTCTTCCGCGGCGCCCGATCGCCTGTTGGGTGTGGCGATGCTACCACCTCATCCGGAAGCGGCCTATGAAGAATTGAAGCGCCTCGCAATCCGCGGTGGCGTTCGCCAGGCCAACGTCCAGATCGCGATGGTCGAGCCCAGTCTCGAGGACAAGCGTTGGGAACCGCTGTTCGACCTCCTGGAGCAGAGTGGAATTATCCTCTCCTTCCACGTGACCGTCTTTGCGAACGTCTCAAAGGCCTTCGACAAATATAAGGGGAGCCCGGGAGCGACCTTCCTCCATGGGAAGATGTTCATCGAACAGTTCCTCGATCCTTTTGTCGATCTTTTCGCTTGGGGCATCCTCGAGCGTCACCCCAAGCTCAAGATTGTGATTGCCGAATGCGGGGTGGGCTGGGTCCCTTGGGTCATCGAGGAAATGGACTATCGGCACTACCGCCTCTGGGAATGCGCCGATTTCTGGAAGGACCGCGGCGGCATCCCGCACAAGCGCAAACCCTCGGAACTGTTTCGCGAGCAGGTCTACGGCACCTTCCAGCAGAGTCCGACGGCGATGCGGCTGCTCGAGTTCTGGGGCCCCGACAATCTTCTCTGGGCGAGCGACTATCCGCATCCGGACAGCATCTGGCCCAACAGCCAGCTCACTATCTCAAAGACGATGGGGCATCTGCCGGAGGAGACGGTGCGCGCCCTGGTCGGTGGAAACGCGGCGCGGCTCTACGGCCTCGACGTTTCGAAGGCGACGGTGAAGGGCAAGCTCGATCTCGTAGTTGCCAAGGTCGCGGCGTGAGGCACGAGACAACACAAAAGGGCTGCGATAAGAGGATCCAAAAGCCATGCCATTCCAGGTCAATCAGCTGCATCCGATCTTTGCGGCAGAAATGTTCGGTTGCGACATCCTCAAGCCGGTGACGGATGAAACGAGAAATGCCGTCGAAGATGCGATGGCCAAATATGCCGTGCTGGTTATCCGCGATCAGGCGGCCGCGAGTGACGAGGATCAGGTCCGCTTTGCTAAGGCATTCGGGCCCTTGGAGTTGCCGCCCGATCTCGGCATGTCGGAGAGGACGAGGCCGACGCGCGTCCATCCGAAACTCTACGACGTGTCGAACTTGGACGAGAACGGCAATCTGGACAAACCCGATACGCTGCGCCGCAAGTTCGCCAAGGGCAACGAGCTCTTCCATACGGACAGCTCATTCAATGACCTGCCGACCAAATGGTCGATGTTGTTGGCCCACGTCGTCACGCCCACGGGGGGCAATACCGAATTTGTCGATACACGGGCAGCCTATGATGCGCTGTCGCCTTCGATGAAGGAGCAGGTCGAACCACTGAGCGTCATTCACAGTCTCACCTACTCGCGCGAAAGGGGTGGCCTCACCGGCACGACTGTTTTCGATCGCGCCTTTCCGCCGGTGACACAGCCACTTGTACGGACAAGCGCATCGGGCCGTAAGGCTCTCTATATCGGCGCACACGCCGCAACCGTTGTCGGCATGGATGAGGCGGCCGGGCGGACCCTGCTCGACAAGTTGGTCTCGGATGCCAGCCGACCGGAGTATATATATTCACACAAATGGCTGCCCGGCGACCTCGTTATCTGGGACAATCGCTGCACTATGCATCGCGCGACCGAATATGCGTACATGGAGGACCGGCGGGATCTGCGTCGGGCGACCATCAACGAATTTGGCGAGGATCGCGTCGGCGCGCGACCGATCTAGGCTACGCGCATCTCGATCGGGGCACGCGCACGCCGCCGAACAGGCTCGTTCCCCATGCGAGAGGGGTCGCCAATGAGAGGGCGAAGACAGTGGGTGGAAAAGGCTTCGACTATATCATCATTGGCGCCGGGTCAGCGGGGTGTGTCCTTGCAAATCGTTTGTCCGAAGACCCCGGAGCCCAGATCCTCTTGAGCGAGGCAGGAGGACGCGATCGCCAGCCGCTGCTCCAGGTGCCGATCGTGGCCGGTTACTGGTTCACGCAGCGCTATTTCAACTGGTGCTTCGAGACCGAACCCCAGGCTAATCTGGCAGGACGGCGCATCAGCTGGCCTCGCGGGAAGGTCTGGGGCGGATCCTCTTCGATCAACGGTATGTCTATGTCCGCGGCCACCCACTCGACTATGAGCAATGGAAGTCCACCGGACTAACAGGCTGGGGTTGGGATGATGTCCTCCCCTATTTTCGTAAGGCCGAGCATTTCGCGCGCGGCGGCGATGCGCTCCACGGTGGCCAGAGCCCGCTGCCGGTCTCTCGGGCCGAAAGCAACCATCCTCTATCGCGCGCCTTCATTGGGGCCAGTCGCGAGGCCGGTTATCCCTATGCCGAGGATTTTACGAGCGCGGATCGCCGAGAAGGCGGCAGACATGATCAAGACCGGCCTCGACAATCAGCGGCATGCGACCATCGTGGAAGCATAGGATGGCAAGACATTCGGAAGATGCCTGCAGCCGTTCTCATCACGGACGGCGCGACGGCCCAGGCATTCGCCGCCGCCGGCCCAGTGTCATGATTGGCGATGTCGACGAGCGGGCGACCGGGGGGCAATCCAGAATCTGGAATGGCAGCCTGGATGAACGCTGATGTGCGAGAATGCCGAAGCGATGTCGAGCGGCGGGGCATGGTGCTCGGCAGGCGATCGCCTGGACCGGTCGTTTCCTTACCTGGGGGTGAGTGCGAGATCATGCGAGTGATCGAACTGGGCGATCATCTGCTTGTCGTCGGCGAAGTCTCAGCGCTAGCACGGGGCTTGGATGAAGCGCCGCTTCTCTGCCACCGTGGCGGTTATCATGCGACCGACAAGATCGCGCCGCTGCCTGGCTGCGCCTAGAGCAACTCGGACGGCGGAAGCTTGATCGGAGGCAAGTCGCGGGCCACGAGCCGGGCGATGCGCTCCTTGGTAACGCCGAGGCCGCGCAGGACATACGCCGAGACCAAGCCATCGACAATGGGCGCATCCGCGTTTCGCAGATGGTTGGTCATCGCGGCATAAGCGGCGCCAAGAACGAGGTCCCGGCCGATCTGTGCATCGCTCACGTCGAACTCGCCGCTTTCAATGCCTGCCTCGATCGTCTGGTGCGCTGCAGTGAAAGTGTTCGCGCCAAAAAGTGGACCGTGTGCGCAGATATGGATCATGGCCCAGCCCCAGACCGTGTCGTTGCGTGCCCGCTGCAGATAATAGCGCATCGCAGCGTCGCACCGTTCAGCATTGGTGGGCATCGTCCGGACGGTTGCGACGGGCTCCCCGTCCGCCTTCTGACAAAGCGGAGCTACAGCGCCTTCTACGGCAACGATTTCGAGGTGCTGCTTCGCCGGCTCGGCCGCGATCAAATCCTGATCGTCGGCGTCTATACCTCGATCGGCTGCCATTGCTCGGCCATCGATGCCTTCATGCGCGACATGCGCGACATGCGCGCTTTCCTCGTCTCCGACGCCACGGCAGACATGGAGCCTGCCGATCACGCCAAGGGGCTGGAAGTTGCCGCTCGCCTCTGCGCCCGTGTCGTTGATACAGAAACCGTCAGTCGCGCCCTTGAACCCTCACCCGGACGCGATGGTGTCTGAGTGCGGTCACCGCACGATCGCCAGTCCGACCCGCAGGCGCGTCATGCGGCGGTTATAATCGAGCAGGTTCTCGCCATATCCGGGGTGACTACACGAAAGTGACGTAACTGCACGCTAAGGGCGAACGGATAGCGAACACATGTGGCGGGCAGATTTCCGCTACGAACACGGTCCGCTTATTTTCGGACGATATGCCCACAGGTTGGCTGTCATGAGGGTGTAGCCACCTTCCCCATCGGGACGAAGAACAGCCAGAAAGTCCCGATCATCGCGTATCTGCGCATGAGCGATTGCTGATGCGGGAACTATATGCCTGTTTTCCTTACCTTGGATCACTCGTTTGATCCGTACTTGAAGGTTATACTGGCTCCGCCAATTTGGCAGACCATCGGAGCCGGGACTGGCCTTTGAGCTAATCGTCACTATGCGTCCGACAACGGCAAGGTCTCCACATGCATATTCTAGCGCATCTGCGGCCTCTTGGACCGTGGCGCATCCGCTGAGGGCACAGAGTAGCGGCAATAGCAGTTTGCGGAGCAACGCTCGATGTTCCGACAGCATGCAGGTAATTCCCAAGTTCATGGCGTTTTTTGTTCCAGTGCCTTGTAGAGAGCTGTCTTCCCGATCTTGAGGCGCGCGGCGGCTTCGCGAACAGTTAGGCCCGCTGCGATATGCGCCCGCGCCTTGCGTAGCTTGTCGGGGGTGACGACAGGGCGGCGACCACCCTTGTTACCCCGATCGCGCGCGGCCTTGAGGCCAGCATGGGTGCGTTCCCGGATTAGATCTCGCTCGAATTGGGCAAGCGAGCCAAAGATGTTGAACACCAGCATCCCGCCCGAAGTGGTAGTGTCGATGTTTTCGGTGAGCGAGCGGAATCCGATGCCGCGCGCCGCAAGCTCGCCGACTTTCTCGATCAGATGGCTCATTGAGCGCCCAAGACGATCGAGTTTCCAGACCACCAGCGTGTCGCCGGTACGCAGATAGGCGAGCGCCTCGGCCAGGCCAGGCCGATCGGTCTTGGCGCCGGACGCATGGTCGTCGAAGATGCGCTCGCATCCGGCCACATTCAGCGCGTCATGCTGAAGCGCCAGCTTCTGATCGCCGGTCGATACCCGCGCATAGCCGATCAGTGCCACGACCGGTCCCAATCTGTCCGTTTTCCCATCAATTTGCATTCTTGTCCGAATCGCCATCGCGGGTCCAGAGTTGACGGACATATTCATGCTGACCGCCAGAGGACCGTCTGACGGACTCGCAAAGCGAAGGAGATGATGCGTGGCGAGACGGCGACTGGTGAGCCCGGAAATCTGGGCGGGGCATTATAGCGCGCCGCTCGATGAGCGCGAGATTGCGCGGCACTATACGCTGACCAGCGACGACGTGGAAATTGTCGGCCGCCGTCGCGGCGATGCCACCCGGCTCGGTTTCGCGATGCTCCTGCTCACTATGAGATGGCCTGGCCGTGCGCTGGAAGCGGGCGAAGTCCCGCCCGCTCCTGTGCTCGCCTATGTAGCGCAGCAACTCGACATCGCGCCTGAAGCCTTTGCGGCCTATGCTCATCGGGACCAGACCCGTCGCGAGCATCTCGTTGAAATCCGACGATCGCACGGGTTCAGGATCTTCGACCGCGACGCCTTCCGTGAAGTTGTCGCCTTCTCGATCCCGATCGCGCAGACCATCATCCATCCCGGCCAGATGGCAGGGGTCATCGTCGATGAACTCCGCCGTCGGCAGATCCTCCTGCCTTCTTCGTCGATTCTCGAAGCGGTACTGCGACGGGCTCGCCAGCAAGCTGAACAGCTTACCTATGAAGTGCTCACAAATGGCCTGCTGCCCGACACACTACAGGGCCTGGACGATTTGCTGGCGCGACGGTCGGGGCAGGCCACCACATGGCTATCCTGGCTACGCAATGCGCCACAGTCGCCGGCAGCGCGCAACATCCTGCGCCTGATCGAACGGCTCGCCTATGTCCGCGCGCTGGGCCTCGATCGCGCCCGTGCCGACATGATCCCGGCTTTGACTTTTGACAGGCTGGCGGACGAAGGCAGCCGCATCACGCCCCAGCACCTTGGCGAACTCAATGCCCTACGGAGACATGCAACACTGGCGGCAACCGGCATCCGCCTTGAGGAAAGCCTGACCGACGCGGCCCTGACGATGTTCGACAAGCTGTTGGGGAGCATGGCGCGCCGCGCCGAGAACCGGACTCGCGACAAAGCCCTAAAGACGGTGCGCGAGCTGCAAGGCCATCTCCGGACGCTCACGGGATCTTGCCGGCTCCTCATCGACGCGCGCACCAAGGGCGTGGATTTTCTGGCGCAGATCGAGGCGCTGGACTGGCAGCGCTTCGCCGTGGCCGTCGAGCAGGCCGAAGTGCTCGGGCGACCGGAAACCGTCGATCGCACGGCCGAATTGATCGAGCGGCATCGCACTGTGAAGCTCTTTGCCGGTGCCTTTCTCAACACCTTTGAATTTCGCGGCGCCGGTGCGGTGCAGGGGCTCCTGTCAGCGCTGGCCATCATCGCGGAGCTCTACCAGACCGGCAAAAGGCGCTTGCCTGATCGCGTGCCGCTGCGCTTTGTGCCGTCCGCATGGCGGCCGTTCGTCCTGCGCGATGGCATCGTCGATCGTGCCGCCTATGAACTATGCGCCCTGTCGCAGCTACGTGAACGGCTGCGAGCGGGAGACATTTGGGTCGCGGGAAGCCGGCAGTTTCGCGATTTCGACAGCTATCTCATCCCGCCGGCGACCTTTGCGGCGCTTCACGAGAAGGGGCCTTTGCCGCTAGCCATCGAAACGGATTTCGAGCGCCATATCGAGGAAAGGCGCACCAGGCTCGACACGGCGATCGAACAGGTGACGATCCTCGCGCGTCAGGGCGAGCTGCCCCAGGTGAGGCTTGACGAAAACGGCCTCATCATCTCGCCGCTGAAGGCGGCAACGCCGCCCGCCACCGAGATTGCCCGTCGCGCCGCCTATGATCGACTGCCGCGCGTGAAGATCACCGATCTTCTGCTTGAGGTCGATGCCTGGACCGGGTTCAGCGAATGCTTCATCCACCGGCGTTCGGGTAGGGAAGCCGACGATCGCAATGCCCTGCTTACCGTCATCCTCGCCGACGGCATCAATCTCGGCCTCACGCGGATGGCGGAAACCTGCCGGGGCGCAAGTCTGCGTCAGCTCGCCCATCTTCACGACTGGCATATTAGCGAGGCCGCTTATGGCGAAGCGCTGGGAAGGCTGATCGACGCCCATCGCGCCATGCCACTCGCCGCGCTGTGGGGAGACGGCACCACTTCGTCGAGCGACGGACAGCAATTTCACGCTGGCGGTCGTGGGGCCGCGATCGGCGACATCAACGCACGCAGCGGCAACGAACCGGGCGTCGCCTTCTACACCCATGTCTCGGATCGATATGATCCCTTCGCGAGCAGGGTGATCGCGGCGACTGCCGGCGAAGCGCCTTATGTGCTGGATGGCTTGCTGTATCATCAGACCGGCCTGACGATTGAGGAGCACTACACCGATACAGGCGGGGCATCGGACCATGTGTTCGGCCTCATGCCTTTCTTCGGCTACCGCTTCGCGCCGCGCCTCCGCGATATCAGGGAGCGTCGCTTGCACCTCCTGCCTGGCCAGGAATCTGGCCAGCTGCTCACTGGCATGACGGCCGAGCCGATCGCATTGGGTCATGTCGCCGCGCATTGGGACGAACTGCTGCGGTTCGCCACATCGATCCGCACCGGCACCGTCACCGCTTCGGCGATGCTCCGCCGGCTGTCCGCCTATCCCCGACAGAATGGACTGGCCCTCGCGTTGCGCGAGCTTGGCCGCCTCGAACGCTCGATCTTCATGCTCGACTGGCTGCGCGACATTGACCTGCGCCGGCGCACCCAGGCGGGCCTCAATAAGGGTGAAGCCCGCAATGCGCTCGCCCGCGCGCTCTTCTTCAACCAACTCGGCGAGCTGCGTGATCGGCGCTTCGAGAACCAGACTTATCGGGCATCGGGCCTCAATCTGCTCGTCGCCGCCATCATCCTGTGGAACACCCGCTATCTCGAAATGGCGTTGGCTGACATCGGTACGCCCGACGAGATCGCACGCCACATCGCACCGTTGGGCTGGGAGCACATCTCGCTGACAGGGGACTATAGCTGGAATGTCGAAGATCGCCCAGATCCGGATGCCTTGCGGCCGCTGCGCGCCGTCAGCTCCTTGCTCGCCGCGTGACGTTCGCTATCCGTTCGCCCTTACCGTGCAGTTGCGTCACTTTCGTGTAGTCACCCCTTGTCGATCGTGAAGAGCAATTGCCCTTTCTCCACGATCTGCCCGTCGTGGACGGCGACCGAGTCCACGCGCCCCGAGACGTCGGCGGCAAGCGGAACGGCATCGGCGCGCAGCTTTCCATCGCGCGTCTGCGGCGCATAGGTGTAGTAATTGTAGAGATGCCACAAGATCAGGGCCGCGAGTACCGCCAGGGCGAGCGTCAGCGCGATCTTGAGGCCGCGAACAAGGGTTTCTCGGGTCAGGGTCATAGGTCAGGTCGTCGTTATGCGCAGGCAAGCAAAGGCAAGCCAGACGAGTAGAAAGAACAGGGCGAGATCAAACAGCGGCCGCTGCCAGACGATGCGATAGAAGCCCATCGCGTCGAGCAGCCGCGAAACGAGCAGCCGCGCAAAGAAGGCGACGAGCAGGCACAGGAGCAGCGGCGAGATGAAGATGCCTGCAATGTCGATCTCGCCGATCATGCCGCCGGACGCCATACCGGGCTTTGCCGGAACAGGGCCAGGCGCAGATCGACGAGGCCGCGCACCAGCGGGTTGTTCTCTCCCGAAGCGCTGCGCAGCGCATCCGACAGCGTTGCATCGATTTGGGCAAGCAGGGCGGGCGAAGGTGCATCACGGCCGATTTCCGCGCGCAACGCTTGCAGTAGATGTTCGGCCGCTTGCCTCGTCTCCCCGGTCAGGCTGTCAGCGGCATGGCGAAGGTCCGCGATGTTTGCCCCCGCGCGCAGCCGGCGAAGCAGCCGCACACTTTCGTCCGGTTCGCCGGCCGCCGCCAGCCGCGCCGTCAGCGCGCCTATCCGGTCGAGCGACCGTGCGACATAGAGGTCGCGGTCCCGTGCAGTGGCGCGCCGGGTAAGCGCGCGCACATCCGCGCGCGCCATTTTCGTGAACCGCTCCACGGCATGCCCGGCTCCCATTCGGCGCGCCATGTGCAGCCAGAAGAAGCCGACATAGATGCCGAGCAGCGAGGCGAAGCTTGCCTCGATGAACGTGCCGAATTCCAGTGGCTGATATTCGCCCTGAAGGTTGATCGTGCTGAGAGCGAAAGCGAGAAGCAGGAGCGCGAGCGGATTGCTGACCGACCAAGCGGCGATCGGCATCATGAACAACCCCATGATGACGACGAAGGAGCCGTAATCGCCCGCCAGCGGCAACAGGACATAGCACAGCAGGGCGGCGGCCACGGCGGCGATCGCCGCAAAGCGCGCGAACTGCGCGATTGCCGCGCCGGCCTCGTCCGCTCCGCCGAAAAAGGCGATCGATACCGACCCGATCAGCAACGCGCCGGGCGCCTGCTGCCAGCCGGTCAAATACCAAAGCGCGGTTAATGTTGCGTAGGTGAGCAGGATGGCGGCGGAGACGCGCCAGACAATGTGATAGTCGGGCCGTAGCGGAAAGGCACGGACACTCTGGACCGAGGCCTCAAGCGCGGAGGACAATGGAGCGCCGGTGTCCAGCGCCGCGTCGAGGCTGCGGATTTCGGCCCAGAGGGCGAGAGCGTCAGCGATCAGGGACGCCAGATCGCGCTGCACTAGGCGGCGCCAGCTTCCGGGCGCCCCATCATCGGCTGCATTCATGCGCGCAACGAAATCGTCGGGCGGGGCCTTGCCGTCGCGGACCAGTCCGACCGCTTCGGCGAGGGGCGGCGACAGCGCCTTCCGCTGCGCATCACCGCCGCCCGAGATGCGCGATTCGATGGAGGAGATCAGCGGGATCAGCCGCAGCATGCGCTGCTGGATCGCAAAGGCGAGCCTGCGCTCGCGGCGGGGCACCATTGGATCATATTGCAACTGCCCCGCCAGCACCGACAGGGCGGTGACATCGCCGATCATGCGCAGCCGATCGGCTGTCGCTTCGGGATCGGTTTCCCGGCCCTCCAGTGCTTCCTCGAACCAACGCTGGACGTCGGGCAGCCAGGCATGCAGCCGATCGCGCATCTGCGGACCGAGCGAGCGCGGCACAATGATGCTGTCGACCATGGTGCAACACACCAGCCCGAGACCGATCTCGGTGACCCGCGCGACCGCCGTGCCGAACATGTTGCCGGGACTGTTAATCTCCGGCACCGCGACCAGCATCATCGTCACCCCGAACAAGAGGAAACCGTAGCTGCGCGGCGTGCGGTCGATCAGAGAGACCGCCAGGGTGGCGGTCGCGGCAAGCCCCATGACGGCGATCAGCAGCACCGGTGTGTTCACAAAGATCGCTGCAAACATGAGCGACACCACGCCCGCGCCCAGCGTCCCCATGAAGCGGTAGATTGCCTTCGATCGGATGGCGCCGGTGATGGGGTTCATCACCACGCAGCAGGTCACAAGCGCCCAATAGGGCTGCGGCAGGCCGATCTTCACGGCAATGGCAAACGCAATCATCCCAGCGATGAACAGCTTTGCCGCGAACAGCCAGCGGGGAAATGAGAAATAGGGCGGAGTCACATATGCCCTCGCTGCACGTAGGCATGCGCACGCTCCTCCAGCGTTCGCAGAATGCGCGTCACGGTTTCGATCTCTTCCGGCGGAAGATTGCTCAGCAACGCGCGCCTCAGGTCGGCCACCCTTCGTTCCATCGCCTTCGCGAGCTTCTCGCCCTTGGGAAGCAGGCTCACCGCATTGCTGCGGCGGTCGCCGGAAACCGCATTGCGTTCGAGTAGGCCGGCAGCCTCTCCCCGATCGAGCGTGCGGACCAGGGCCGCCTGGTTGACGCCTACTTCAAGCGCCAGTTCCTTCTGCGGAACGGCAGGGCCAAGCCGCGATGTCAGGATAACGACTGTTCCCAGCGATGTGGAAAGCCCGAAATCGGCAATGATCACGCTTGCTGCCTGCACCCATGCGCGCCGCACCGGCTGCACGGCGTTGGTCAGGTCGAAGAGGATCGAATCGATGGGCACGAGGTGTCTATTGCCGAAGCAATGATTGCTTTGTCAATTATTTGGTGCGCGTTTGGTCGCCCCTAAGATGTAGCGCGCGGCATCAAACCTCTGGAATGACGGCCGTGGTGTAGGGAGAATGCAGCTCCCATCCCAAGCCCTCATACAAGGCTCGGCCGTCAGGCGTTGCGACCAGCACACCGCGCACCGCTCCTTTTTCGCGACCAATCGCCTCAAGTTTCATCATCACGGCGCGCGCGAGGCCGCGCCCGCGATGCTCAGGCCGCGTCTCGATCCGGTCGTAGATCGCGAAACCGTCCACCACCACGACGCGGCCGATCGTCGCTTCGTTGCCCGCTGGGTCGAACGCGCGCACACCCGAAATCGCACCCTTGGTCACATCAAACACATAGCCTCCGGGAAGCGCGGAATCGCCCGCCATCGGTCCCGCGCACGTCATCATGTGACCGGGGCGCTGTATGATCCACTGAGACGGCAGCATCGCTTGCATGGCATCAGGAGGGGCACACGCCTTCAGGAATATCCACGGTTCGTTGATCGCCCGCGCCAGCTCTCCGATCGCCGGAGACAAGGCGGCAAAGACATAGCGGGCCTTCTGTTGCGGCCAGCCCACATCGACCCGAAAGCCGCCATGATCGGGAACGGGAGGCGCGGTCTCCCGCGCGGTCGTCCATCCCTTGATCCATATCGCGACAATTTCCGGATCAGCGCCGCGCATGATCCATCAGTGCTCGGCTTTGATCTCGATCGTGCAGCGCACCGGCTTTTTCGCCTTCGTCGCAGCTTCGCGACATGCCTGGATCGCCTCGCGGTTGCCATCGGCGAGTGGATCGGCCGCGACGATCATCTCCCAGCTCGCCGGCGATGCACGCTGCATCAGATGCGTGCCAGCATCCCACGGCGTCGGCTCGTCCAAAACACGAGCCGCCATGCTCTCGGGCCATTGCCAGCTCGCCGGCGCGAGATGCGCGACCGGGCCGGCAAACGTCGCATAGAGCAACAGCCCCAGCAAGATTCCGACGCCGCCGATGATAAACAGCCATCGGTTCTGCTCGCGGGCGGTGTGCGCCGACAGCACCAGGCCGCGTAGCTCGCCCACCGTCCCGTCCAGCGCCATTTTCGACGCCTGGGCTTGGGCACGAAGCGTGTTCACCGTCTCCATGACGGAAGCGTTTAAACGGCTCCCCATATTTTCCGGGGTGAGCGTCATCGCCGGGCTCTTGCGCACGCCGTCGATCTGCTGCGCCAGCACTGCCAGCACCTTCTCTGTGCGGGCCAGCGTCGGCTCGTAATCGGGAATGTCGATGGACTCGCGCGCGGCGGTCAGCCCCTCTATAGCGCTACGGAGCAGCGACACCTCGCCGCGCAATCGCTCGAACGCTCGCACCGGATCGTCGCTGGTCTCGTCGCGATAATCGTCCTCGTCCATCAACCTCTCCTTACCGGCTAAGGCCGCGATCACGGCCGATGCCGAGCTGCTGGGTCAGCTCGGCGCTAACTGATCTGCCTCGGCTCATGTCCATTTCAAACCCCAGCTCGCGGGTGCGGCCGCGCAGCACCGATTCCACTTGCGGATCGCGCTCAAGGCTTTTCGCCATGCCCGCCATTTCCTTGCCCATGCGCTCCCGGCCCGCCATGTCGCCGGCGCAATAAAGGCGGTCGCGCTCCTGTTTCAGCCCCTGCCAGCGTTCCACGAACCTTGTCGCGCGCAAGTTTGGATCGGCCCGCACGCGCGCCTCCTGCGCCATCGCGTCGAGCATCGGCCCGCTGCGCCCCGCCGCCGCCTCGCGCAGCAAGGCGGGGTCGCGCTGCATCGCCGCCGACAGGTCGCGCGAGGCTCCCGGCCTGATCTGCTCAAGCGCCTGTGTCGCGCGCTCGAGCGCGACCTTCTGATGCTCAAGGACCGGAGCGCCCGATGCCCGCGCCTGCAACACCGCCTCGGCCGAACGCGAGGCCCGCTCGACCGCGCGGGCATAGTCGCGGCCCTGGCCGCGATCGGCCGGCACCGGCGCGCGCTCCGCGCCCTTCAGCGGCGCGGCCGACAGCTTCAGCCCGTCGAACATGCCGCGCCTGGGGGCCGCCTTCTCACGCTCGCCTGCCGGCGTCGGCTCCGGCGCTGGGCGTTGCGGGGCAGGCCGGAAGCCGTCGAACATACCCCGCCGCGGTTGCCGCTCGGCCGCGGCTTGTCCCGCGCCAGCGCCGCAGTCGCCGGCATCGCGAACCGTGCGTGGATCTTCGCCCATCTGGCGCATGGTTCCCGCGCGTGGTCCAAGGATCTCCACCGGCGAGCGTTCCGCCCGTTCCGGCAATCGGATCTCGCCCGACAATCCGCGCCGGTCGGCGAAAGCACGAATCTCCGCGTCGCGGTCGCGGGGATAATCCGACGCCATATCCTTCGCCCGCTCGCGCGAGAGCGTGCGGGTGAGCTGGCGCTGATCGGCGAAGTCGTCGCGGCCGTAATGGAGCTGCACCCCGTCACGGTGCCGCGACAGCGCCACATAGGCGGAATGGCGGTCCATGCCGGGGGTGGCGAGGACATGCGCGCGATCGACCGTCACCCCCTGCGATTTATGGATGGTCGCGGCATAGCCATGATCGACATGGGCGTAATCCTTGAGGTCGAACGCGACGGATCGGCCATCGTCCAGCTTCACCGCCATGCTGTCGGGCGATACGCGCTCGACCTTCCCCAGCGTGCCGTTCTTCACGCCAAGGCCGCGTTCGTTTTTCAGGAACATGATGCGGTCGCCGCTTGCGAACGCGCGCGCGCCCCGCTCGGCCGACACGCGCACATCGTCCCCCAGCTCGCCGGCGTCGCGCATCCGGTCGCGCGCGGCCAGGTTCAAATCGCGCACCTCGGCATTGGTGTGGGTGAGGATGATCCGGGTTTGCTCCGGCGCGGCGAGGCGCTGCGCATCCCAGCGGTCCACAAGCTCGCTGCGCGCCT
Source organism: Sphingopyxis sp. DBS4 (assembly GCF_024628865.1). Lineage (NCBI taxonomy): Bacteria > Pseudomonadati > Pseudomonadota > Alphaproteobacteria > Sphingomonadales > Sphingopyxidaceae > Sphingopyxis > Sphingopyxis sp. DBS4. The sequence continues at coordinate 8,625 of NZ_CP102387.1, read as the reverse complement.
GTTCGCGCGTCTCGGCCGCCTCGACCATGCCTTGGCCGGAATAGGCATGGACCGCCTCGCCGGTGCGGCCCGTCGCCAGCGCCTTCGTGGCGTCGCGCTGCCAGTCCTCATGCTGCCGGCGTATGGTGGTGATCTCGGCCGCGCCGTGCCGCTCCGCGAGGCTGCGGAACGCCGCGCCCGCCTCGATCGCCTGCAACTGCTCCGGGTCGCCGACAAGCACGACTTTCGCGCCCGCCTGCTCGGCAGCCGACAACACGCGCTCCATCTGGCGCGTGCCGATCATGCCCGCCTCGTCTATCACCAGCACGTCGCGGTTGGTCAGCAGCTCGCGGCCCTGGTCCCACTGATATTCAAGGCTGGCGATCGTCCGCGAGGGGATAGCCGATCCACCTTCCAGATTCTCGGCCGCGATCCCCGACAGGGCCGCGCCGCGCACCTGATAGCCCTGATGCTCCCACGCCTCGCGCGCCACTCCCAGCATCGCCGACTTGCCGGTTCCGGCATAGCCGACGACTATGGAAAGATCGCTCTTGCCTGCTATATGCTCCAAAGCGGCCTGCTGCTCACCCCCCAGCACCAGGCCCCCACTCCCGGCGGCGTCCAGCTCCCTTGAAAGCGACGCTGCCGGGAGACCATGCCCCTCCCTTGCGCCAAGCCGATCGGCGGCCCGTTCAAGCCGCTGTTCGGTGTCGATCATGTCGCGGGAGGTAAAGCGGTCCTCGCCGCGCCCGTCCTTCCCCAGCGCCACCAGTTCGGGTGAGGTCCGCACCGCGCTCATGGCCTGGTCGAACTGCTCCTTGCCGTCGCTGTGCCGGTGGACGAACATCGCCAGGTCGCGCGTGGTGAACGTCGCCTGCCCCCGCGTAATGCCGTCGAGCGCGATCGACGGGTTGGCGATGATCTTCTCGCCATTCTCGCGCGCGATCCGCGCATGGTCCTCGACCCGCTCCGCCTCAAGCCCCTGTTCGGGCATACGCGATGCCGCCGGCCCGATCTTGTGCTGCGGCTCAAGGTCGATGCCCTGTGCCTCCAAGGTGCGGTGATCTATGCGGGCATCGATATCCAGCTCGGCAAGGCGCTCATTGACATGATCGGCCCACGCCTCGCGCCACTCCTTCAGCAGTGCGCGATCATTCCAGTCCCGGTTCTTGTTCCCGAACCCATCCGGCCCGACATCGCGCATCGACAGCATGACATGCGCATGGGGCTTGGGCATTCCATCCTTGCCCATGTCCCAATGCACATTCAGGTCCGCGACCATGCCGCGATCGACAAACTGCTTTTCGACAAATTCGCGGGCGAGCGTGATGCCCTGCGCCTGATTCATTTCGCGCGGAATCGAGAACTCCACCTCGCGGGCAAGCTGCGCGTCGCCACGCTTCTCCCCCGCCTCGACCTCGTTCCACAAGGTCGTGCGGTCGTTTAAACGCTCCGGCGCGCCTTCTGGCAGCATGATTTCGGAATGGACGACGCCGGCCTTGTTCGAGAAATCATGGTCGCGCCCAAGCCGCTCATCATGCAATTGGGATGCCGAACGATAAGCAGCCGACGCTACCGCACTTGATCCATTGGCGCGGCTGATGGCCTTGGCGGAGAAATGATAGATCGCCATGCCATTCATACTGCCCTTCTGAGCGCACGTCGGCAACGACGTATAAGCGCGCACTCACACTCTCTGTCGTTCGCGCGATTGACTTCGCCGCATTTTTTGCCGGTTCCGGTTTCCTCGCGCGCGTGCCGTGCTACTATCGGGGCCAACATGATCGGCTTTTCAGGAGAGGCTATGCGTAAGGTTCGGGACTATGACGCGGAACTGAAAGCCCTGAACGACAAGGCCAAGGCGCTCAAGGCGCGCAAGGTCCAGCAGCTCGGCGAACTCGTCACCTCCACCGGGGCCGACGCGCTCGATCTCGATGTGCTGGCGGGCGCGCTGCTCGCCGCCGTCGCATCCGCCAGCGCGGAAGAAAAGGAGGCGTGGCGCTCGAAAGGCGCGGCCTTCTTTCAACGCAAGGGCCGCAAAGCTACGCTCCACCCTCGCTATGACGGCAAAGACGGAAACGAAACTGGCGCAGGCGAGGCACCGCGTTGAAGCCGCTGCGCGCCGCACCGATACGAGGGATTGGGTCGTGGCCCGACGCGAACGCACCCGCCACCTGATCGAGCTGGGCGGCCTCGTCCAGAAAGCCGGCCTGGTCGAGCTGGCCGACGACGATCGCGCCACCCTCTACGGCGCGATGCTCGATTGCGCCGCGCGCGTCCAGGCCGACGACGCCGGCACCGTTCTCGCGCTCTGGAAGCGGCGCGGCAAACGCGCGTTCGATGCGGAGGAAACGACAAGGGAGGAACAACGATGACGGACACCCCGCCCCGCTCATGGCAGCTCCTTCTTGTCGGTCCCTGCCTCGACCGGATCACGCCCGACATTCAGGACAAGCTCGCGGCGCTGCTCGATCTGCTTCCCGCCACCGCCCGCATCGCTGTCCAGACCGATGCCGGCTATGTCGATGCGTCGCGCGACTGGCCGAGCCATCGGATGGAAACCGTCGATAGCCTGGTGGCCGCCATCGCCGCCGCTCCCGGCATCACCCGTATTTCCGTGCCCGAAGATCGCTGATTGATGCTGCCCGATCCACCCGATTTCTACATCATCACCGGCGGTCCAGGCTCCGGCAAAAGCACCCTGATCGAAGCATTGGCGGCGGAGGGGTTCCACCACATGCCCGAAGCCGGTCGGGCCATCATCCGCGATCAGGTCGCGATTGGCGGCACCGCCCTGCCCTGGGCCGATCGCGCCGCCTTCGCGGAATTGATGCTGGGTTGGGAATTGCGCTCCTGGCACGAGGCCCATGATCGCGCGGGGCCGGTGATCTTCGATCGCGGCGTGCCCGATGTGATCGGCTATCTGCGCCTGTGCGGCTTGCCGGTCCCCGCCCATGCCGATCGCGCGGCCGAACTGTTCCGCTATCAGCGCCGCGTGTTCATCGCCCCGCCCTGGCGAGAGATTTTCGCAGCCGACGCGGAGCGGAAACAGGACTTCGCGGAAGCACAGGCGACCTATGAGGCGATGGTCGCGGTTTATGCCGGCCTTGGCTACGAGCTGGTGACGCTTCCCCTCGCCCCTGTTTCCGAGCGTGTGCGGTTCGTTCGCGCACGGATTGGCAAGCAAGATGGCTGATATCGCCGCGTCGCGGCGCGCCGGTGCGGGACTATTTCACCAGCCTGGGAGAACGCGAAGCCGCGAGGGCGGCTCGGCCATGATCCGCGCTGGATATCTGGAAAAATGATAATGGGAGGGAGTCCTGATGATGGAATGGTTCCGCCAGCTCGGCCGCGCGATCCGCAACCTTGCCCGCATCGCGCGCGCGCAGCCGATATGGGCGATCACGGCCCTCGTCGTCAGCCCGGTCGCGCTCATCCGCCACCTGTTCGGCGTCCTGGTCCTGTTTCTCATCACCGCCCTGGTGCTGGGGCTTGGGGTGCCGCTCATCCTTGGCAAACTGCTCGGCCTGCCGCGCGATTCCAATATCTACCAAATCGTGATGATGCTGACGGGCCTGGTCATCATTCTCGTCACGCTGCGCGCGCTGTTCCAACCGCTGATCCTGAAATATGGCGGCCCTGCCGGCGATGACACCCACGGCTCGGCCCGCTTCGCCACCGATCGCGAGACGCGCCCCCTCGCCCAAAATGGCGACGGCCTGCTGATCGGCCGTGATCGCAAGTCGGGCAAGCTGCTGCGCTATGCCGGCCCCGCCCATCTGTTGACGATCGCGCCGACGCGCACCGGCAAGGGCGTGGGCACGATTATCCCTAACCTGCTCGACTATCCCGGCCCGGTCGTCTGCATCGACCCCAAGGGCGAGAACGCCCGCATCACCGCCCGCCATCGCGCCAAATTCGGCCCGGTCCATGTCCTCGACCCGTTCGGCGTCACCGGCCTGCCCTCGGCCGCGTTCAATCCGCTCGATCGTCTTGACCCTGTCGGCCTCGATCTCGCCGACGACGCCATGACGCTGGCCGACGCGCTGGTCTATGACGCTCCCGGCGAAGCTGGCGAGGCGCATTGGAACGAGGAAGCCAAGGCGCTGATCGCCGGCATCCTCCTGTGGGTGGCCTGTGACGGCCAAGCGCAAGGCGAGGACCGCACGCTGGAAGCCGTGCGCGACTGCCTCACCTTCGCGCCCGACAATTTCCAGAAGATGCTCCGGGAAATGTCGGCCAGCACGCAGGCGCGGGGCCTGATCGCGCGCGCTGCCAACCGCCACCTGGGCAAGTCCGATCGCGAAGCCGCCGGCGTGCTGTCGGCCGCGCAGCGCCATACCCATTTCCTCGATTCCCCGCGCATGACGGCGGTGCTGGGGCGCTCGGATTTCACGTTCGCCGATGTGAAGGCGCAGCCCACAACCGTCTATCTGGTGCTGCCGCCCGATCGGCTCGCCACCTATGCGCGCTGGCTGCGCCTCATGCTGGCGCAAGCTCTGACCGATCTCGCGCGCGCGCCGGCCTCCCCTGCCCGCCCCGTCCTGTTCCTGCTCGATGAATTTGCCGCGCTGGGCCGTCTCGAACCCGTCGAGCGGGCGATGGGCCTGATGGCGGGCTACGGCATCCAGCTCTGGCCGATCCTGCAGGACGTTCACCAGCTCCGCGCGCTCTACGAGCGCCGCGCCGGCACCTTCCTGTCGAACGCCGGCGTCTTGCAGATATTCGGGGTCAACGATCACGATAGCGCCAAGCTCGTTTCCGATCTGCTCGGCCAGGAAACGGTCGTGTTCGAGACTATGAGCCGCGCGATCGACGCGGAGGAAACCGGCATATCATTCGGCCAGCAGCATGTCGGCCGCGCCCTGCTCACGCCCGATGAAGTCCGCACCATGCCGGCGAACCTCGAATTGCTGTTCCTCGCCGGCCAGCGCCCGATCGTCGCCACCAAGCTCAAATACTATGCCGATCGCGAGTTCGCGGGCCGGTTCGATAAGGCGTGAAGGCGTTCAGACCGACAAGGCATCGGCCTCGACGCGCTTGATCCATGCATCCTTGCAGCTCGAATATGCCTGGCTGTCATGGGGATGAAGCGCCGCGCACCGGCGTTTCTCGCGTTCATATTCGACCGCGATCTGCGGCGAGGCGCGTAGATAATCACGAAATGCCAGGTGGCGGCGGATCGCGGGATCGCCTTCGACAAAGCAATGAAGATGCACGCTGCGTTCGCCCGTCTCCGGGTCGGCAAGCGTGCAAAAACGCCGCCCCTCCATGCCGTAGGCACCATGCCAGTCATAGCCGAGAGCTTCGACGGCGGATCGCGCCGCGTCCAATGCGGGCAAGCTGGAAACGACAGCTATCAGGTCGAGAACGGGCTTGGCGGCGATGTTGGGAATCGACGTCGAGCCGATGTGATGGACCGCCAGGATCGCGGCGACGCGCCGTTGAAGGCGCGCCGCTTCGGCGGCGGCGCGGACAGTCCAGTTTGGATCATGGGGTGCGAGCCGAACGGGGGTGGACGCCGGCAAATTGAAATCCTTCGACATTCCGCCTGATAGCACGGCCACGATCGCAAGGCAGGATCGGCGTGAGGGCGTTTAAACGGCGCGAGGATCTCGCGTCGGAAAATCGGCCGCCTGGGAGGCCCGTAGAGCGCCGTGGGCGGTTGACCCTCTCACCCCTTGCCTGACGCCTGAAAAGGGGCTGGGCGGGCCGGAAATCGCGCCTGCGGGGACGTTTCCGTCTCCCCTGCCCTCTCATGTTGATCGCCGCGCTATCCGCATGGCTTTTCTGGAAAGCCAATTGGACGGTTCGGCTTGGCGGTGAGCTGGATGGTTGGGCGCGGCGTTTAAACAATTCCAAACAAACAAAAAGTGTGCCGGCGTAGCCGGCTCATCATGGGGATGCCGGGTGGGAGGATGGCTTTAGCCATCCGGGGCGCCCGTAGGGCGCGAGCCGGCGGGGCGAAGCCCCAAGAGGCGGCGCTTTTCTTCCTTTCGGCGTGGAGGAAAGCGCGACGGCCAAAAGTTATCCACAGCCTCGCCCTAGTGTTAAAATATGGGTTTAGTGATGTGTTACGGGATTCTGGCGGTTTCGTATCTCCTTGAAATAGGGAGATAATCGGCCGATTTTTGCGCGTGGGTGAATCCACTATGACGAAAAAGCGAATCCAGAGTGACGAAAAAGCGAATCCACTATGACGATAGCGCCAGGCCCCGCGCGCGCCCTCCAAGCGTAATCGAAATGACGATAGCGGGCGGGTGAATCTGAAATGACGATAATCCGCTTGCGTATGTGAAATGACGATAGTAGCTCTCTGTCACTGAAATGACGATAGACCCTGCCCCTTCCCTGTTCGACGCCGTGCCGCCCCCCGCCGTGGACGGCGACGATCGCACGCCCCTGCTGCCGGTGCGGCACCCCAACCAGGACCTGTTCATCTGCGACGTGCTGGACGCCATCCCCAAGGATGACATGGCCTCGATGGAGCATCCGGTCTTTTCGCTCTCGACCAAGCCCGACAACCGGATGCGGCGCTACGAGCATAACGGCAACATCATCGAGATTATCCCCTCGGGCAAGGGCCTGGCGACGATCCACGACAAGGACATATTGATCTACTGCATTTCGCAGCTCGTCGCGAAGATGAACCGGGGCGAGCAGCCTAGCCGCACCGTGCGCCTGCAAGCCTATGACATGCTGGTCGCCACCAACCGGCAGACCAGCGGCGAAGGCTATCGGCTGATGGCCGACGCCCTCACCCGCCTGCGCGGAACGACCGTGCGGACCAACATTCAGACGGGCGGCGTCGAGGAAACGCGGATTTTCGGCCTGATCGAAGAAGCCAAGATCACCCGCAAGACGTTCGACGGGCGGATGCTCGATCTGGAAATCACCCTGTCGGATTGGGTCTATCGCTCGGTTATCAGCAAGAACGTCCTGACGCTCCACCGCGACTATTTCCGGCTCCGCAAGCCGTTCGAGCGGCGCATGTATGAGCTGGCCCGCAAGCATTGCGGCGTGAAGGACGAATGGAAGATCGGGCTAGAGCTGCTGCAAAAGAAATGCGGCTCGAACAGTCCGCTCCGAGTGTTCCGCGCCCTGGTCAAGAAGGTCTGCGAACATGACGCGGATCACGGCCATTTCCCCGACTATGCGGTGACGATGGAGGATGACGTTATCCTGTTCCGCAACCGCTCGGGCCTCAAGGGCAAGCCCGATCCGGTCGCCATCGCCGACGATGCGCCCTATATCGACCCGGAAACCATGCACGACGCCAAGACGGCCGCGCCAGGCTATGACGTGTATGCGCTCCGTGACGAATGGGTGTCGTGGTGGCACGACATGGGCAAGCCCGAACTGAAAAGCCCCCGCGCCGCCTTCCTCGGATTCTGCAAGAAACGGCACGAACGCAAGCCGCTGCGCTGACCTTCGCCCCTATGCGGGCAAGCGGACATGTTCACATGCAAGCATGTGAACATGTGAACACACCGGAAATGGATGATCTTGCGGATTGACTGCTATCGTTTGAAAATATGGCTCTCGAACTCATTCAGTAAATGCCCGCAGCAATATCTTCGCCTGCCTTATAAGCAGCAAAGGAGCGGCCCAATATTTCATTGAGCGTTGCGCGCTTTGTCTCATGCTCAGATTCCGGGTAGGCAACCTCCACTCCTTGACGCAAGAGTTCAAAGGCGCGATCCAAGTTCATCTGCTGATCTTCGGGGAGGAAATCCCGATACGGAAAGTCGTCAGGCGCATAGCCTCGTACGTAGGCTATATGATTCCAAAGATCGTCAACATTTTCGACAACGAACATATATGCGCCCTCCCCAATATGTTTGCATGTGAACATGCCCGCAACTGGTATTTAGTCGCCGTTGCGGCGCAAGGTTTTCTCGATCAGCCAAAGATGGAAAATATGGGCCGCGACAAACCCGCTTCCTATGAAGATCAAGGACGGAATCACCATTCCCTCTTGGCCGGGCCTGGGCGTTAGGGTCATCGCTCCAATATTGAACAGCCCCAGCACGCAGATCGCCAGAACAGGGGTAAAACTAAGAACGAGCGCGCGGGGGGCAGACCCGATCACTGTTTGGAAAGAGGCTCTGACCGAGAAATCATCCATTGCATCGGCAGCGCGAAGATGGCGATATGATTAGAACGGCCATGAACATTCCCTAACGCAGATGTTTGCATGTGAACATGCTCACTTGCCTACAGGGCTTTCCCCCATCTTGCGAAGCCAGTCGTTGAACGCCTCGGCCATCGCGTCCTGCAAGCTCATGCCGTGCTTGCGCGCGGTCATGTGCATGGCGAACGACATTTCCGGACTGAAATAGCCCGTCATCGCCTTCTTGCCCTGACGGCTCGGCGCAACCGGGCTGCTGCTCGATCCGCTGCCGGTCGCCGTGCCGGTCCTGGGCGCGATCGGCGCGGATGCCCTGCCCTCCGGCTCGGCCGACGCCGGCGACGGCGCGGGTTCGCGATCCCGCAATGCAAGCAATGATGGCTTCCCGGCTCATGCGCTGGCCCTCCGCTTCCTAGATGCTGGCATGTTTACATGCTTACATGCCCACTTGTAAAGCTCGCGCACCTCGTCGGCCGCCTTGCCGTTCGGCTCGATCTCCATCACGGTTTTCCCTT